>NZ_JBIVGD010000001.1:0-129027 GCF_044748465.1 Paenarthrobacter sp. NPDC089988 | reverse complement strand
AGTGAGAGACCGTTCCTCAAAAGAGGCGACTCAGTGAGAGACCGTTCCTCAAAAGAGGCGACTCAGTGAGAGACCGTTCCTCAAAAGAGGCGACTCGGTGAGAGAGCGTTCCTTAAAAGAGGCGGTTCGGTGGGAGAGGGTGGACGACGACGGTCCCCGCCTTGTCACTCAAGGCGCGGACCGTCGTCGTACTTTGGAGCGTCGTGGTTTGGAGCGTCGTTCTTTGTGCGGACCTAGACCAGGCGGGTCAGCCAGCCGTGGCGGTCCTCGACCGTTCCGGTCTGGATGCCCAGGAGCTGCTCGCGGATGGCCATGGTGGTTTCGCCTGCCTTGGCGTCCTCGGAGCCGATGAATTCCGTGGCGTCCTTCAGCACACCGATCGGCGTGATCACGGCAGCGGTACCGCAGGCGAAGACTTCGGTGATGTCGCCCGAAGCAACGCCATCGCGCCACTCGTCCAGGGTGATCTTGCGTTCGGAAACTTCACGGCCCATGTCCTTGGCCACCTGGATCACGGAGGACCGGGTGACGCCTTCCAGGATGGTCCCGCTCAGGGCGGGCGTGGCCAGTGAGCCGTCCTTGAACACGAAGAAGACGTTCATGCCGCCGAGTTCTTCCACGGCGTCGTCGTTGAAGTGGTCCAGGAAAAGTACCTGCTTGCAACCGTTGGCTTCTGCCTCCTGCTGCGCGATCAGCGAGGCGGCGTAGTTGCCGCCGCACTTCGCGGCACCCGTTCCACCGCGGCCGGCACGGGCATATTCGCGGGAGATCCAGATGGACACCGGCTTGAGTTCCCCGCCGAAGTAGTTGCCGGCAGGCGAAGCGATGACCCGGAAGGACACTTCACGGGCAGCGCGGACACCCAGGAACGCTTCAGTGGCGATCATGAACGGACGCAAGTACAGGGCTTCGCCGTCACCGGAGGGAACCCATTCCTTGTCGGCCTGCACCAGTTCGCGGATGGCGCCCAGGAAGTATTCCTCCGGCAGTTCCGGAAGGGCAAGGCGACGGGCCGACTTGTTGAGCCGGGCAGCATTGGCTTCCGGGCGGAAGGTCCAGACGGAACCGTCAGCGTGGCGGTAAGCCTTAAGGCCTTCGAAGATTTCCTGGCCGTAGTGCAGCACCGCGGCCGAGGGGTCCAGCGCAATGGGGCCGTACGGCTCTACGCGGGCATTCTGCCATCCGCCCTTGCCTTCGGCGTCGACCTTGTAATCGACGACGGCGGTGTGGTCGGTGAAGTAGTCGCCGAATCCCGGGTTCGCCAGGACGGCTGCACGCTCCTCAACAGACTTCGGGTTGGCCGAAAGCTGCTGGCTGAATTCGACGCCATGGGCAGTCTGAGTCATGTTTCCTCCACAGTCAGCTACCTGGCAGTGCGAACCACGGCCCCATGGAAGAGGAGATGGTTCAGCGATGGACCAAGGAAGCAGGTAAATAATTCAAGACAAGCTTACGCCTGGGTAATGGGCCTAAAGTGCGGCCGCAATGGCGTCGCCGATCGCAGCGGTGCTGCGCGGTTCGCCGGTGCGGCTTTCGACGTCGGCAACAACTGCCGCTTCGATCTTGCGGGCCGCCGAGGTGTAGCCAAGGTGGTCCAGCAACAGCACTGCAGACAGGATCGCAGCAGTGGGGTCCGCCTTCTGCTGGCCTGCGATGTCCGGGGCGGAGCCATGGACGGGTTCGAACATGGACGGTGCGGTGCGGTCCATGTTGATGTTTCCTGATGCCGCGAGCCCGATTCCGCCGGTGACGGCAGCTGCGAGGTCGGTCAGGATGTCGCCGAAGAGGTTGTCGGTGACAATGACGTCGAAGCGCGCTGGGTCGGTAACCAGGAAGATCGTTGCGGCATCGATGTGCAGGTAGTCGTGGGTGACCTCGGGGAATTCCTTGGCCACGGCCTCAACGGTGCGCTTCCAGAGATGCCCGGCGAACACCAGGACATTGTGCTTGTGCACCAGGGTGACGTGCTTGCGCGGGCGCTCGTTGGCGCGGCGGAACGCGTCCCGGACCACGCGTTCAACACCGTGGGCCGTGTTGAGCGAGACTTCGGTAGCTACCTCGTGCGGGGTTCCGCCGCGGAGGGTGCCGCCGTTGCCAACGTAGGGGCCTTCGGTTCCTTCGCGCACCACGATGAAGTCGATCTCGCCGGGATTGGCCAGCGGACTGCCGACGGTTCCGTAGAGCCTTGAGGGACGAAGGTTGACGTAATGGTCCAGGCTGAAGCGCAGCTTGAGGAGCATCTCGCGTTCGATGATGCCCGAGGGAATCCGGGTGTCGCCCGGCGCTGCGCCGACGGCGCCGAAAAGGATGGCATCGCGCGTCTTCAGGTCCGCCAGGACCTCGTCCGGAAGGGTCTCGCCGGTCTCGAGCCAGTGTTGGGCACCCAGCTTGTAGTGGGTCTGCTCCAAGGTAACGCCTTCTGCGGCGACAGCCTTTTCCAGGACCTTGACGGCTTCGGCGATGACCTCTGGGCCAATGCCGTCGCCGGGGATGACAGCGAGATTGATGGACGATGCGCTCATATGACCATCTAGCCGCAGAATCCACATGCTGGTCAAAATTGTCTCACTTGTTGAACACTGTCCCGAAAGGTCCGACCACGGCATGATGCCTGGGCCCTCACGGGGCGCATAGAGTCATTGAGTGGACAGAAGGCACGCACTCTACGAATGGTTCCGGACCAACCGCTTCAAAGTGGACCTGACGGCAACCATCATCCTGCTTCTCCTGTTCGGACCTGTGTACCTGCTCGCAGGGCGGCCTTTCCTCTTCGCCCTGTCCTGCGGCCTCCTGTTGCCCCTCGCTTGGCGACGGACGCGGCCGGTGGTGGCTGCCGGCGTCGTGGTTTCAGTGTGCCTGGTCCAATGGGCGGCGGGTGCCGAACCGGTGGCCGGCCAAATCGCCGTGCCGCTCATCATCTACGCCACCGCTGCCTACGGACCGGCGTGGGCGAGCCGCACGGTGTTGATCCTTGGCCTGCTGGGCGGGGTCATGCTCACCACCCGCGAGTACTCCGGGTCCGCCGAATCAGGAATCCTGGGCCTCACCATCGGCGCGCTCTACACGGTCCTGATCTGGATGTTGGTGTTGGTCAGCTGGACACTCGGAGACCTGACCAGGGTCCGGCGCCTCCAGCTCCAGGCCCTGGAAGACCGCACCCGGCGGCTGGAAACCGAACAGCAGCAGGAACGCCAGCTCGCCGCCGCAGACGAGCGGTCCCACATAGCCCGCGAGATGCACGACATCGTGGCACACTCGCTCTCGGTGATCATTACCCAGGCCGATGGTGCCAGATACGCAGCCGCGGCCAAGCCTGAGCTGGCAACCGAAGCCCTGGCCACCATCGCCGCGACGGGCCGCGATTCGCTCAGCGAAATGCGGAGGCTGCTCGGCGTCCTGCGAAACGACGACGACTCCCCCACTCGTCCGCAACCACGGCTGGCCGACCTGGACGAACTTCTGCTGGGTTTCCGGGCGGCCAGCCTCCAAGTTGCCTTCGAACAGCGCGGAGTCCCCCGCCGGGCCATGCCCGCGGGAGCGGAACTCACGGCCTACCGAACCATCCAGGAAGCCCTCACCAACGTCATCAAGCACGGCGGACCCGCAGCCAAGGCCAGCGTCGTCCTGGCTTGGCACGGCCGCGGGCTCCAGCTGGACATAGTCGATGACGGGCGGGGCGCAGCCGCAGATCCTCCGGCAGCGGGCGGCGGAAACGGACTGCGCGGCATGGGCGAACGGATTGCGCTCTACGATGGTTCCTTGTCCGCAGGCCCGGAACAGGGTGGCGGATTCCGCGTATCTGCATTCATCCCCTATTCGGAGGCCTGAACATGTCCGAACCCACCGCACCCATCCGGGTGGCCCTCGTCGACGACCAGCACCTGGTCCGCTCGGGCTTTGGCATGCTCATCAACTCCCAGGCCGACCTGGAGGTAGTGGCAGAAGCGGCCAACGGCATCGAGGCCATCCAGGCACTCAGTGCCACGGCTGCCGACGTCGTCCTCATGGATGTCCGCATGCCTGGAATGGACGGCATCGAAGCCACCCGCCGCATCCTGGAGCAGGCCGCCATGCAGCCCAACGGCTCACAGCGGGCGGAGGTGAAGATCGTGGTCCTGACCACCTTCGACCTCGACGAATACGCCTTGGCCGCGATACGGGCCGGCGCCAGCGGATTCCTGCTGAAGGATGCACCGCCCGAAGAACTCCTGGAGGCTATCCGGACGGTGTACCGCGGTGACGCCGTGATCGCACCTTCCACCACCCGCCGTTTGCTGGACCACGTGGCTCCGTTGCTGCGGACGCAGACCCCGGAACAGAGCGGGCACGCGGCCGCAGTGGAGACACTGACCGCCCGCGAGCGCGAAGTGTTCCTGCTGATCGCCCAAGGCCAGTCGAATCCGGAGATCGCTGCGGGACTTTTCCTTTCCGAGGCGACGGTCAAGACACATGTGGGGCACATCCTGGCCAAGCTCGGCGCCCGGGACCGGGTGCAGATCGTGGTCATCGCCTACGAGACCGGCGTGGTGGCCCCAGGCATGTAGCAGGGATGAGTTCCACACACCCCGGGCTCCGACCACGGTATGAGCGGGCAGCGTGGACATTGGGCCCTCGGCCTGATCCGGGAACCGGCAGCGTGAAAATAGCGTGAAAGCATGACAACTTTCACGTCCGCACCGCACCCGTCGTTACCAGAGCAACCATCCGGCGCCGAGCCCACGCGTCCCGCCGTCGAGGCCCTTTCACTGACCAAGAGCTACGGCCGCGGCGATACCCGGGTGATGGCCCTGGACAACGTCTCGGTACGTTTCGAGGCCGGCAAATTTACTGCGATCATGGGACCGTCCGGTTCGGGCAAGTCCACCCTGATGCACTGCCTGGCCGGCTTGGATACTGCGGACAGCGGCCGCATCCTCCTCGGGGGCACCGAACTGACGGGGCTTGGTGACAAGCAACTGACCGCACTGCGGAGGGAACGCATCGGCTTCGTCTTCCAGGCGTTCAACCTGGTGCCCACGCTGACGGCCGAACAGAACATCACCTTGCCGCTTGCGCTGGCGGGAACAACGGCCGACGCCGGGTGGCTGGATACCGTGGTCACCACCCTGGGGTTGAAAGACAGGTTGAAGCACCGGCCACATGAGTTGTCCGGCGGCCAGCAGCAGCGCGTTGCGGTGGCCCGGGCGCTGCTGACGCGTCCCGACGTCGTATTCGGCGACGAGCCCACCGGCAACCTCGACTCGAAAGCCGGCGGAGAAGTCCTTGCGCTGTTGCGCCGGAGCAGCCAGGAAATGGGCCAGAGCATCATCATGGTGACGCACGATCCCGTCGCGGCAAGCTACGCAGACCGCGTGGTCCTCATGAGCGACGGCGGCTTGGTGGGCGAAATCCACCAGCCGACCCCGGACTCCGTGCTGACGGCGCTCGGCAAATTGGGGGCGTAAGCGTGCTGCGCGTTGCTTTGTCCCAGCTGACAACCCATTACCGGCGCTTTGTGGCCATCGGCTTGGCAGTCCTGCTGTCCGTGATGTTCCTGGCGGCCACACTCATGGTAGGCGCCAGTACCAATGCCTCCTTGGGCGCCAGCATCGGCGAGGCCTATCGCCACGCGGATCTTGTGGCCACCCCCAAGAGCGAGCCCTTCACCCAGGCAGCCGTCGACGCGGCGGCTTCCTCCCCCGCGGTCCAGGAGGGCTACGCGGAGCGCTCCACGTATGTGACGTTCCAGGCAGGCGGAGGGGAACAGTACGGCCGGCTCAGGAATGCCGCTCCCGCATCACTGGAAGGGGCCGTGCTTTCCTCCGGAACCATGCCGTCCAATCCGTTCGACGCCGTCATCGACGTCAAGACTGCCCAGCACCTTGGGCTGGTCCCGGGCAGCACGCTTGAACTGCACGGCTCGGGTCCCGTGAAGAATGCCACGGTCACCATTACCGGCCTGGTGCAATCGAGCAATGATCCCTTTTCGGCGTCCGCTGCCCAACTCATCGCCGGCCCTTCCGTCCTCAATGCCGTGCAGGACAGCGGGGCAGGCTTCACGGGACTGCAGTTGCTGCTCAAGCCCGGCCAGGATGTGGCTGCTGCCAAGGACTACGTCGCACGCCGCATGGAAGCCGCCGGAATTGAACGTCCCGTCATCGAAACAGCCCAGGAGAAGGTCACGTCTACCGTGGCCATGCTGAGCGCGGGCCAGGACCAGCTGACCATCGTCCTCCTGGCCTTTGCCGGTGTGGCAATCCTGGTGTCCACGTTGGTGGTGGCCAATACGTTCTCCGTCCTGGTGGCCCAGAGGACCAGGGAACTTGCCCTGCTCCGCTGCCTGGGTGCCGGACGAGGGCAGATCCGCGGTTCGGTCCTGCTGGAAGCACTCGTGGTTGGCTTCGCTTCCTCGGTATTGGGTGTCGGTGCCGCAATCGGCCTGATGTCCGGACTGGTGGCCTGGGCCAGGACGCAACCGGAACAGTCTTTCGCCACGTTGGCCGTGCCGCCGTCAGCTGTTATCGCCGGG
Organism: Paenarthrobacter sp. NPDC089988; assembly: GCF_044748465.1. NCBI lineage: Bacteria > Bacillati > Actinomycetota > Actinomycetes > Micrococcales > Micrococcaceae > Paenarthrobacter > Paenarthrobacter sp. NPDC089988. The sequence continues at coordinate 122,519 of NZ_JBIVGD010000001.1, read as the reverse complement.
CTGGCCGCGGGCATGCTGTTGACGGTCGTCGCCGCGCTGGTCCCCGCGAAGGCGGCCACCGCCGTCGCACCCCTCGCCGCCTTGCGCCCCGCCGACGACGCTTCCGTCCGGAACCGCCGCGGCAAAGTCCGTCTTGCCCTCGGCGTTGCGGGCCTGCTCGGCGGCACAGCGCTGCTGGTGTTCGGGAGCATCAACGTGTCCCTGCCCGTGGCATTGCTGGGTGGTGCCATGTCCTTCATAGGCATCCTGCTCTGCTCCACGCTGTTCATTCCCACCGTGGTGGCTTGGGCGGGGCGCTTGGCCGCTCCCGCCGGAGTGCCCGGCAAACTCGCGGCCGTCAACGCCACCCGCAACCCGGCCCGGACGTCGGCCACGGCTGCTGCCCTCCTGATCGGTGTCACGCTGGTTTCCTTGATGATGACCGGCGCTTCCACGGCACGCCAGGCGTTCAACAGCACCTTGGCCGAAACCTATCCGGTGGATCTCGCGGCCCAGACGGGCAGTACGGACACCACAGAAGGCGTGAAGCGCATCGCAGCCCTGGACGGGGTGGACGCCGCCGCCTTCCTCCGTCCCGTGGGTGAACTCACCAACCCAGCAACGCCCGACGGCGGCACCACCGTCTACGCCATCAGCGGCAGCGATGCTTCCGCCGTCCTCCGCGACGCCAAGCTGCGGCCCGTGCCCGGAACGGTTTACCTTCCCGAGGATTCGACCCCGGGAACGGCGGACATCACCACTCCCGCGGGTCCCGTGTCGCTCGAGGCGACAGTACTGAAAACCAGGCACGTGCCGCCGTTCGTGGAGCAGTCGGCCATTCCGGGCGGCACCCTGCCGGAGACACCGGGAATGGTGTGGGTGAAGGTATCGGACGCCGTGTCCGGAGACCGCGTGCAGGCACTGCAGAAGGACATCGCCTCGATCCTGGGAATTCCTGAGCGGACAGTCAGCGGTTCAGCTATTGAACGGGCCACGTTCAACAGCATCATCGATGTCCTGCTGCTCGTCGTCACAGGCCTGCTGGGGATCGCGGTGGTCATCGCCTTGATTGGCGTGGCAAATACCCTATCCCTCTCCGTCCTGGAACGGACAAGGGAGAACTCCCTGCTCCGGGCGCTCGGGCTGACCAGGGGCCAGTTGCGTGGGATGCTCGCCATCGAAGCGGTGCTGGTTGCCGGTGTGGCCGCCGTGCTTGGTGCCGGGCTGGGTGTCGTCTACGGCTGGCTTGGCGCCCAGTCCACCCTCGGAGGCATGGCGGAAGTTGTACCGTCAGTGCCGTGGCTGCAACTTGCGGCCGTCTTCGGCGTGGCCGTGGTGGCCGGACTGCTGGCTTCCGTGGTTCCTGCACGACGGGCGGCTCGTTTGTCACCCGTGGAGGGCCTCGCCACCGCCTGATCGCTCGCTCACGTAACCGCCCATAACGCGAAACGCTCTCTCACTTCCGGCGGCCGGACCGGCTGGAAGTGAGAGAGCGTTGGCGTCTATAGGCGACTTGGTGAGAGAGCGTCGGTCAGGACTCGGCCGGTTCCTCGTATCGCGGGAACACCGGGGCGGGAGCCGGAAGCTCCGTGCCGGCAACGATCGGCGTGGCGATGGCGGCGAACTGGCGGGCGCCGCCTTCCGGCTGGCCGAGCACCTCAAGGAGCTTGGCGGACGACGACGGCATGACCGGTTGGGCGAGGATCGCCACGATCCGCACGACTTCCAGAGTGACGTAGAGGACCGTGTTCATGCGCTCCAGGTCAGTCTTCCGCAGCACCCACGGCGCCTGCTCGGCGAAGTAGGCATTGGTGTCACCCAGCACGGTCCAGATGGCTTCGAGCGCACGGCTGAACTCCTGCTTCTCGAACGCGCCACGGGCCGTTTCCAGCAAGGCGCCCGCTTTGGCCAGAAGCTCCTGGTCCTCGGCGGTGAAGTCTCCGGGAACGGGAACCTTTCCGTCGCAGTTCTTCGCCACCATGGACAGCGAACGCTGGGCCAGGTTGCCGAAGTTGTTGGCGAGGTCCGAGTTCATGCGGCCCACGATCGCCTCGTGGTTGTAGCTGCCATCGGCGCCAAACGGGACTTCGCGAAGGAAGAAGAAGCGGCACTGGTCCAGCCCGTACTGCTTCACGAAGTCCTGCGGTGCCACCACGTTGCCGAGCGACTTGGACATCTTGACGCCGTTGTTGGTCAGGAATCCGTGGATCATGACGCGCTTGGGCAACTCCAGCCCGGCACTCATGAGGAACGCGGGCCAGTAGATGGCGTGGAAACGGGAGATGTCCTTGCCGATCACATGGACATCCGCCGGCCAGAACTTCTTGAAGGATTCGGAGTCCACGTCCGGGTAGCCCGCACCGGTCAGGTAGTTGGTGAGGGCATCCACCCAGACATACATGACGTGCTTCTCGTCGCCCGGAACCGGAACACCCCAGTCGAACGTGGTGCGGCTGATGGACAAGTCCTCAAGACCGCGCTTGACGAAGCTGATGACCTCGTTGAATCGCGACTGCGGTGCCCCGAACTCAGGCTGCTCCTCATACAACGCCAGGAGTTTTTCCTGGTAGGCGGACAGCCGGAAGAAGTAGCTCTCCTCCGCAGTCCACGTCACCAGGGTGTCGGTTTCCTTGGAGTAGCGCAGGCCGTCTTCCTTCACCACGGTGTCGTCCTCGACGTAATACGCCTCATCGCGGACGGAGTACCAGCCCTCGTACTTGGAGAGGTAGATATCGCCGTTGGCTTCCATCTTCTTCCAGATGGCCTGCGACGCCGCGTAGTGGTCCGGGTCCGTTGTCCGGATGAAGCGGTCGTGGGAAATGCCCAGGTCCTGGCTCATCTGCTTGAAGGCAGCGGAGTTCCGGTCGGCCAGCCCCTTGGCAGTGAGGCCCTCCTTCTCGGCGGACTGCTGCATCTTGAGCCCGTGCTCATCGGTGCCGGTCATGAAGAAGACCTCATGGCCGTCGAGGCGCTTGAAGCGCGCCATGGCATCAGTGGCGATGACCTCGTAGGCATGCCCGATGTGCGGCACGCCGTTGGGGTAGCTGATGGCCGTGGTGATGTAGAACGGGGATTTCTCTGCAGACGTCACTCTAAGAAGTTACCTTTATTTTCGGTGTGGAGAAGCTAGTTAAGCTCGGTCAGCGTATCGCTGAGACGGACCAGTTCATGGTCGTGTGACGCCACGAGTACCGCGATGCCGTCGCTGGTGGTGTCCTTGAGGATACCGATGATGCGGTTGGCGGCTGCGCGATCCAGGCTTGCCGTGGGCTCGTCCACCACCAGGACGCGGGTGCCGAGGATCAGCGCCCGGGCAATGGCGACGCGCTGGCGCTCACCGCCGGAGAGCTGGGCCGGGCGGTGGCGCATGCGGCGACCCAGGCCCACCAGGTCCAGGAGGTCCTTGGCCATCTCGGTGCGCTGCTCTACTTCGCCGTCCGGAACGGCGGGCAGCAGGACGTTCTCCAGTGCGCTCATGCCGTCGATCAGGGCACCGCCCTGGTCCACGTACCCGATGAGGGCCCGACGACGGTCGGCGATTTCGTCGTCGCCCATCGCCTCCAGCGACTGCCCTTCCCAAAAGACCTTGCCCGACGTCGGAAGCGTCAGCCCGGCGCTCACGGTCAGGATACTGGTCTTGCCGGAGCCGCTTCGGCCGGCGATGCAGTGCATCTCACCGGCGTGCAGCGTGAGGTTGAAGTCATCGACGACGTCCACTTCCTCGGCCCCGCCCTTGTCGCCACCGTAGTGGATGGTGACACGGCTCAGCTCCAGCGGAGTGGCGTGGTCGGCGGCCTTCACGATCGTGTTGGCGCGCGTCTGCAGCGACTCGTCCGTGGATTCCGGGGTCGCCGTCAGCTCGGGGTTGGGAGTCTCAGTCATTTGACTACTTTCGTTGCAATCGGAATCCAGCAAATTACGGCCAGCAGACCGGCCAGCCCGGCCCACAGAGCCGCGTAGGGAGCAAGGAGGAGACCCAGTCCCAGGGCGCCAAGGACGCCGAGGGGAAGGGCCACGGTGCCCACGAGGGCGTTTTCGAAGAAGCGGACCTGGCCCAGCATGTCAGGGTTCCAGCCCATGGCACGCAGGGTACCGAGGTACTCACGCTTGGCGTGGAGCTCGAACCGGCCGGTGACCAAGGTCAGCAGCAGGCCCACGAGCACACCGAACACGGCCAGGATCACACTGGGCAGGGCCACGCTCGCTGCTGCCAGGCCGCTGAGTGCGCTGGCGCCAGCGGCGCGTGGAATATCGATCAGCAAGGCGATCAGCGCACCCACGGCGGCACCGAAGACGCCCACGGCCACGGCCAGCGAGATCGAGTTGAAGCGGTTGGTGGTCAGCTGCCTGTTGGCGAAGGTCAGCGGCGAATCCACGGTGACGAGGCGTTCGTCGTGCTGGGGTTCCTGGTCCACTACTACTCGGAGGCGCAGTTGCTGGGCGGCGAGGAACGCAGCCCCTGCATAAATGATCAGCATGGTGATCGAGACAATCACGGTGGCGAGGTTCCAACTGAGCAGGCTGAGGATGATCCCGGCCGCCGCCAAGGCAGCCGCGCCCACCGCAAATTCTTCAAGGACCCAGGACCGGATGCGTTTCTGCGTCCATCCCATGGCCCGGAGGATTCCGGCTTCGCTCCGGCGCTGCCGGATGTAGCTGACCGTCGATGCACCCGTGAGCAGCGTGGCGCCGAGCAGGGTCAGGAAGAGGAGGGTGACGTTGGTGCCCGTCAGGGAGCCGGACACGGCGTCGGCGGCATCCTGGCGGACCCACGACTGCTGGACGGTGCCCAGCGCCGATTCCTTGCCGGAGTCGTCCTTGCTGTAGCCGGGAACGAAGATGTTGGCGTCTTCACGTGCCGAGCCGGCAACCACGGTGGCTTCGAGTCCGAGCCCGCGGATCTGGGCAGCGAGCTTTTCGACCTCCGGCTGCGCCTGCTTCCAGTTGCCTGTTGCGTTGGCACGGACGCGGATGGCGTCGATGACGTTGGCGTTGGAGTCGTAGCCGCGGGCTGCGGCAAGGCCGTAGTAGTCGGTGATGGCACCGGCGGACTGGCTCACCAGGCCCGTGGCACTCAGGGAAGGCTTCAACTGCGTGGCGTCCACGTCCTTGCCTTGGGCATCCTTGCTGAGGGTCATGGGCGCGGGATCGTAGCCACCAAGCGGAAGCTTGTTGACATCACCGGCGGCTGCCTGGACGTCCGCGGGGTTGAAGGTTCCGTACACCATGGGCATGGGGGTGGCAGGCTTCTTGCCGGTGGCGAGGTCTTCCCGGTAGGAGCGTTCGTCAACGGGCTTGCGCTGGGTCTGGTCCACGGCGGCGCCGAATGACGACTTCTCGGGCAGGCGGTTGACCGTGACCCAGTCCCCCGGCGTCGCTGACTTGTCCGAGGCGCCGTTGGCGGCCTGGTCGCCGTCCTTGTACTTGGGTGCAGCGGCGAAAGCCGTACTCCACGTAGCCGGATCGTAGAGGCCCTGGCCGAAGGAGGCCGTGCTGCCAAGCAGCTGGCTGTGGTCGGTGGAACCGGGCCATTCCAGTGCGAACGGTGCCTTGGAAACGAACGGCAGGTAGTCCTTGTCCAGTGAGCGGGAAACCGTACCGACGTCCTTGACCACTTTGCCGGACGAATCGATTTCCTCGATCTTGACCGAGTACTGCAGGTCCAAGGCCGTACCGGAGCGGACAATCAGCGGGATGGCCTGGGAATCGTCGGTGAGGAGCCCATCGCGCTTGGCCTGCTGGTACTGGGTCATGAGCGGAGCCCAGTACTTGAGCTTCACGCCGAGGAAGTCAGGGCCTTCCTCCAACTGCTGCATGCTCAGGCCGGTGGTGAACAGGCTTTCGAAGTGGCGGCCGATCGCCCCGGCGTTGCGGGCATCCGCCGGCGGGGCCTTCTCCAGCGGCGCCAGGAAGTCGCCCGCGGAGCCCAGGAGGGCCCTCTCCGAGGCGGGGTCAACCGCGACGACGGACTCGGTCACCTCAGGTGCCAACGGGAGGGCCACGGAGAGGTTGAAGAGGTTGTGCTCGGAACCAAGGGCCGGGGCCGGGAACTTGATGCCCGTTTCGCCATCGGGTCCGGTGATCCGGACGTTGGAGCCGCCGGTGGCCTGTTCCTGCACCAGGCGGCCCTTGCCCAGGGTGCCCTCGGCGCTGGTCTTGAACAGCGTTTGCTGGTTGACGCCGTCGGAGCTCGTGGCCGTGGCCGTCAGGCGGTACTTCTTGGGGGTGTCCGACAACACCGATTCAGCGGCAGGCCATTTGCTGGAGTCCATGGCGGACGGATCGCCTGCCGTGACGGCTCCGGCGAGCCCGGCGTTGTAGCCGAGGTAGTCCATGGCATTCAGGCGCGGCGCCTCAAGGTTCTGCGAAACACGGGAGACCAGGCTGATCGGGGCAGCCACGGACGTTTGGCCCATGGCACGGATTTTGTCCAGCTGGTCGAAGCTGATGCCGCCCTGGCCGTTGGCGATTTCCGGCTGGATCAGCGCACCACCCTCGCTGTCCTTGGCCTGGTCAGGCTTTGCCTGTACCAGGATGTCGTACAGACCGCGCGAGTTCTCGTCCACGGTCCGGTTCAGAGCCGCCTGCGACTGGCTCTGGACGAGGACGGACAAGCACATCGCGACGATCAAAATGGCCGCGGTCAGCAGCAGCACACGGCTTCTGATGAACCTTTGGACGGCGTTCATTGGGCTCCCTGAGACCTTGATTGCGGGCGCGCACACATGGACCCTGACCCCTCGAATACACAAAGGAATCCCGGGCTGTATGTGCAAAAAGTAGTGGCCGGCCTGCTGCCGGGTCCGAATCCCGGACCCAGCCATTGTAAGCAGACCGGCCACGCAAGCGTGTCAGAAGTGTGTCTCCACCACGCCAAAATCAGCTTTGAGGATGACCCCTAGTCCTCCAGGTCCACTTCGCGGACCATGTCCGCTCCGATGCCTGCCTTGATGGCCTCGAGCACCTGCTGCGGGACCGAGCTGTCGATGGTCAGGAGCGCCAGGACCTGGCCGCCTTCGGTTTGGCGGGCAACCTGCATGCCGCCGATGTTGATGTTGTTCATGCCCAGGATGTGGCCGATGGTGCCGATGACACCCGGACGGTCAGCATAGGCAACAACCACCAGGTGTTCGCTGATGGGGATTTCGACGTCGTACCCGTTGACGCCCACCAGCTTCTCCACCTGCTTGGGGCCGGTCAGGGTACCGGCGACGGAGATCTGGGAACCGTCGCTGAGTGCGCCACGGATGGTCAGGACGTTGCGGTAGTCCTCGGCATCCGGCGTGGTGATCAGGCGGGTGTTGATGCCGCGCTGCTCGGCGATGACGGGTGCGTTGACGTAGGAAACCTGCTCGGTGACAACATCGGCGAACACACCCTTGAGGGCGGCCAGTTCCAGGACCTTGACGTCCAGGGCCGCGATTTCACCGGCAACCTCGACGTCGATCTGGGTCAGGGAAGCGTGCGTCAGGGCGGTGAAGATCCGGCCGAGCTTTTCGATCAGCGGGATGCCCGGGCGGATGTCGCTGGCGATCACGCCGCCGGCCACGTTCACGGCATCCGGGACCAGTTCGCCGGCCAGGGCAAGGCGGACCGACTTGGCCACCGAGACGCCGGCCTTCTCCTGGGCTTCGTCCGTGGAGGCACCAAGGTGCGGGGTCACCACAACGTTGTCGAGTTCGAAGAAGGGCAGGTCGGTGCTGGGCTCCTTGACGAAGACGTCAACACCGGCACCGGCAATCTGGCCTTCCTTCAAGGCGGTGTAGAGGGCTTCCTCGTCAACCAGGCCGCCACGGGCCACGTTGACCACATACGCGGATTCCTTCATCTTGCGGAAGGCGTCGGCGCCCAGCATGCCTACGGTCTCAGGCGTCTTGGGCATGTGGATGGTGATGAAGTCCGCGTTTTCCAGGAGCTCGTCCAGGGTGACCAGCTTGACGCCCAACTGCGCCGCACGGGCAGCCGTGATGTAGGGATCGTAGGCGAGGATCTCGGTATCGAAGCCTTGAAGGCGGGCAGCCACGAGGGCACCGATGCGGCCCAGGCCAATGATGCCGATCTTCTTCTCGAACAGCTCGATGCCCGTGTACTTGGAACGCTTCCATTCGCCGTTCTTCAGCGCGGAGCTTGCCTGCGGGATGTGGCGGGCCAGGCTCAGGATGTGGCCCACCGTCAGTTCAGCGGCGGACACGATGTTGGAGGTGGGAGCGTTGACCACCATGACTCCGGCCTGGGTGGCGGACTTGATGTCCACGTTGTCCAGCCCCACGCCTGCACGGGCGATGACCTTGAGGTTCTTCGCGGCGGCGATGGCTTCGGCATCAACCTGCGTGGCCGAACGGACCAGGATGGCGTCGACGTCGGCAATGGCGGACAGCAGTTGGGAGCGGTCGGCGCCGTCGGTCTGGCGGATCTCGAAATCCGGGCCCAATGCCTCGACTGTGGCGGGCGAAAGTTCCTCGGCGAGGAGGACGACGGGTTTGGTGGCTGACACGGGGTGGCACCTTACTTTGGACAACTTGGGAACAGTACTGGACAAGGAGCGGATGCGTGGCCCGGGCACGACGCCGGGACCTGCCCAGAATATCGAATCAGGGCCGCTAAGCCGGTGCCCGGTTGGGGATGTTACGGGCAGGCCGGGCCTGTTGTGAACAAGTTCACAGCCCGCCGTTGGGAGCCGGAGGGCGGGTAGAACGGGCAATGCCCGCCCGGCGTGTAGAAGCCGGACGGGCATTGCGGGGGAAGAATCAGCGTGCAGCCGAGCCTTCGACGTAGTCCTCGTCCTGCTGCTGCCAGGAGAAGAGCGAGCGGAGCTCGCGGCCAACTTCCTCGATCGGGTGCTGCTCTGCCTTGGCACGGAGTGCCTTGAACTCGACGGCGCCATTGTCCTGGTCGTCGATGAAGCGCTTGGCGAAGGCACCGGACTGAATGTCAGCCAGGACAGCCTTCATGTTTTCCTTCACCTCGGGGGTGATGACGCGCGGGCCGGAAACGTAGTCACCGTACTCGGCGGTGTCGGAGACGCTCCAGCGCTGCTTGGCGATGCCGCCCTCCCACATGAGGTCCACGATGAGCTTGAGTTCGTGGAGTACCTCGAAGTAGGCGATCTGCGGCTGGTAGCCGGCATCGGTGAGGGTTTCGAAGCCGTACTGGATGAGCTGGGAAACGCCACCGCAAAGGACGGACTGCTCGCCGAAGAGGTCCGTTTCGGTCTCTTCGGTGAAGGTGGTCTTGATGACACCGGCGCGCGTGCCGCCGATGGCCTTGGCGTAGGACTTGGCCAGGTCCCAGGCGGAACCGGAAGCGTCCTGCTCCACGGCGATGATGTCCGGGATGCCACGGCCGGCTTCGAATTCGCGGCGGACCGTGTGGCCCGGAGCCTTCGGAGCGATCAGGATGACGTCAACGCCGGCCGGAGCCTCGATGTAGCCGAAGCGGATGTTGAAGCCGTGGGCGAAGGCGAGTGCCTTGCCTTCGGTCAGCTTGTCCTTGATGGAGTCGTTGAAGATCGAACGCTGGTGCTGGTCCGGCGCCAGGATCATGATGACGTCTGCCCATTCGGCGGCGTCGGCGACGTTCTTGACGGTGAAGCCAGCGTCCTGTGCCTTGGCGGTCGACTTCGAGCCGTCCTTGAGCGCGATGACAACTTCGACGCCGGAATCGCGCAGGTTCAGCGCGTGGGCGTGGCCCTGGGAGCCGTAGCCGACAATGGCAACCTTGCGACCCTGGATGATCGACAGGTCTGCGTCGTCGTCGTAGAACATTTCAGTCACTTGCGTAACTCCTCTTGAGTGGATTTCTCGTTATTGATGTGGTGCTGCGGTACGGGGCACTGCTCACGCGGAGCGGAGCGCCCTGTCACTCATGGAGCGGGATCCCCGTCCAACGGCCAAGGTGCCGGACTGCACAATTTCACGGATGCCGAACGGCTCCAGCACTGAAAGCAGCGCTGCGAGCTTCTCCGGGGTACCGGTTGCCTCAATCACCAACGAGTCTGTGGACACGTCGACAACAGCGGCGCGGAACAGGTCTGCAGCCTGGGTAACCTGCAGACGTGTCGCGGCATCCGCACGTACCTTGACCAGGATGTGGTCGCGTTGTACGGAAGATTCGGAAGTCAGTTCAACAATCTTGATCACGTTGACCAACTTGTTGAGCTGCTTGGTGACCTGCTCGATCAGGTCGCCGTCGGCATCGACGACGACCGTCATGCGGGACATGCCGGGTACCTCGGTGGGTCCGACGGCCAGGGAGTTGATGTTGAATGCACGCCGGGCGAAGAGGCTGGCCACGCGGGTCAAAACGCCGGGCTTGTCTTCTACCAGAACGGACAGTGTGTGGCGGGTCATGCCTAATCCTCCTCTTCCCATTCCGGGGTCATGTTGCGGGCAACCTGGATCTGGTCATTGCTGACGCCGGCGGGCACCATGGGCCACACCATCGAGTTGGGGCTCACCACGAAGTCGATGACCACGGGGCGGTCGTTGATCTCGAGGGCCTTCTGGATGGTGGCGTCGATGTCCTCGTCACGCTCGCATCGAAGTGCGGCGCAGCCGTAAGCGTCTGCCAGCTTGACGAAGTCCGGGATGCGGATGGTGTCGTGGCCGGTGTTCAGGTCCGTGTTGGAGTAGCGGCCTTCGTAGAACAGGGTCTGCCATTGGCGGACCATGCCCAGCGAAGAGTTGTTGATGATGGCAACCTTGATGGGAATGTTGTTGATGGCGCAGGTGGCCAATTCCTGGTTGGTCATCTGGAAGCAGCCGTCGCCGTCGATGGCCCAGACCACACGGTCCGGCTCGCCCACCTTGGCGCCCATGGCCGCCGGAACCGAGTATCCCATGGTTCCTGCGCCACCGGAGTTCAGCCAGGCATGCGGGCGTTCGTAGTTGATGAACTGGGCTGCCCACATCTGGTGCTGGCCCACGCCGGCGACGTAGATGCCTTCGGGTCCGGTGAGTTCGCCGATGCGCTTGAGCACGCGCTGCGGTGCGCTCAGGCCGTCTTCGGGCTCGGTCCAGCCCAAGGGGTACGTTTCACGCAGGTTGTTCAGGAACGCCCACCACGAGTCCAGGTCCGGGGTACCGCTCTGCTCGAACTGGGCCTTCACGGCCTCGGTCAGTTCCGGAATGATTTCCTTGACCGAGCCAACGATCGGAACATCCGCCGTGCGGTTCTTGGAGATCTCGGCGGGGTCAATGTCAGCGTGGATCACCTTGGCGAAGGGAGCGAACGTCTTCAGTACGCCCGTCACGCGGTCATCGAAGCGTGCCCCCAGGGTGATGAGGAGGTCTGCCTGCTGCAGCGCAGTAACGGCGGAAACGGAGCCGTGCATGCCGGGCATGCCCACGTGCTGCGGGTGCGAGTCGGGGAAGGCGCCGCGGGCCATCAAGGTGGTGACCACAGGAGCCCCGGTAGCCAGCGCGAGCTCCATGAGTTCGGCCGAGGCATGGCCCTTGACCACGCCGCCGCCCACGTACAGGACGGGCTTGCTGGAGGCAGCAATCAGCTTGGCTGCTTCGCGCACCTGCTTGTTGTGGCCACGGACCACGGGGCGGTAGCCGGGCAGGTCGACCTTCGGCGGCCAGGAGAAGGTCATCTGGCCAACCTGGGCGTCTTTGGCGATGTCCACCAGCACCGGACCGGGACGGCCCGTTGAGGCGAGGTGGAAGGCCTCAGCCATGACGTGGGGGATGTCGTTGGGGTCCGTCACCAGGAAGGAATGCTTCGTGATGGGCATGGTGATGCCCACGATGTCGGCTTCCTGGAAGGCATCGGTGCCAATGACACCACTGGCCACCTGGCCGGTGATGGCCACCATCGGCACGGAGTCCATGTGGGCATCCATGATGGCGGTGACGAGGTTGGTGGCACCGGGACCCGAGGTGGCGATGCAAACACCAACCCGTCCGGTAACCATGGCGTAGCCTTGCGCGGCGTGGCCGGCTCCCTGTTCGTGACGGACCAGGATGTGATTCATGCTGGAGGCCATCAAGGGGTCGTAGGTGGGCAGGATCGCGCCACCGGGCAAACCGAAAATATCGTCCACGCCGAGTTCTTCGAGCGAACGGACAATTGCTTGCGAGCCGGTCATCACCGTTGGGGGTACAACGTTGTTCGGCCCAAGTACAGGAGAGAGAGGTGCAGCAGCGTCGACGACGGTGTCAGCCGTACGGTCGACCTTTTCCGGAGCTTTGGGGGCTCCAGCGGACTTTGCAGCCATCAGCGAGGGGCTGATCGGCGATCCTTTGCTCATCGGACTCTTCCTTAGTGGATCTTTGATGGGTCTTTGGGAATAAAAAAACCCCTCAGCCTTCCGGCTCTTCGAGGGGTTTGCGCGTGACAGTTCGTTACCAGTCGGGCTAAGCCACGCGCTTGGTAAGGACGACGACGCCGACGGTAACGAATGAGATCATGCGTTCAGTGTTCCCTCTAAGTGAGATACGTGTCAATCGAGCACCATCGTATCCCACTATTTGGACAACGGCGTCCAAGTGCCGGACTCCGCCACAGCGGAACGGGCGGAGTCCGGGCTTGCCGCTAGCCGCAGTAGGCGCCCGTGGAGGCGCTGTGCACGAGCTTGGCGTACTTGGCCAGCACGCCCTTGGTGAACTTCGCCGGCAGCGGTTTCCAGCCCACTTTGCGGGCCTCCAGCTCGGCTTCGTCCACCAGGAGGTCGAAGGACCTTGCAGCAATGTCCACGCGGATGCGGTCGCCATCCTTCACGAAGGCGATGGGACCGCCGTCCACCGCTTCCGGCGCGACGTGGCCGATGCACAAGCCGGTTGTACCACCGGAGAAGCGGCCGTCGGTGAGGAGCAGGACATCCTTGCCCAGGCCTGCACCCTTGATGGCTCCGGTGATCGCGAGCATCTCCCGCATTCCGGGGCCACCCTTGGGTCCTTCGTACCGGATCACCACCACATCGCCCTTCTTGATCCCGCCGTTGTCCAGGGCGTCCAGGGCACCCTGCTCCCGCTCGAAGACGCGTGCTGTTCCCTCGAAGACATCGGCATCGAAGCCGGCACTCTTGACCACGGCACCCTCGGGCGCCAGCGAACCGTGGAGGATGGTGATGCCGCCCGTCTTGTGGATGGGGTTGTCCAGGGCGCGGATGATCCTCCCGTCGAGGTCCGGCGGGTTGATGGACGCGAGGTTCTCCGCGAGGGTCTTGCCCGTCACGGTGAGGCAGTCGCCGTGCAGCAGGCCGGCGTCGAGCAGTGCCTTCATGATGACCGGCACGCCGCCAATCCTGTCCACATCGGTCATGACGTACCGGCCGAAGGGCTTGAGGTCGCCGAGGTGCGGGATCTTGTCCCCGATCCTGTTGAAGTCGGCCAGCGTCAACTCCACGTTGGCTTCCCGGGCGATGGCCAGCAGGTGGAGGACGGCGTTGGTGGAGCCACCGAAGGCCATGGTCACGGCGATGGCATTCTCGAAGGCTTCCTTGGTCATGATGTCGCGCGCCGTGATGCCGAGGCGGAGCAGGTTGACCACGGCCTCGCCGGACTTGCGCGCGAACTCGTCACGACGGCGGTCTGCCGAAGGTGGCGCCGCAGACCCGGGAAGGGACATTCCGAGGGCCTCCCCGATGCATGCCATGGTGTTGGCCGTGTACATGCCGCCACAGGCACCCTCGCCGGGACAGATGGCCTTCTCGATGCGGTTGAGGTCCTCGCGGCTCATCTTTCCCGCGGCGCAGGCCCCCACGGCTTCGAAGGCATCAATGAGGGTGACTTCCTTCTCGGAACCGTCCTCCAGCTTGACCCAGCCGGGCATGATCGAACCTGCGTAAAGGAAGACGCTGGCAAGGTCCAGGCGGGCCGCGGCCATCAGCATGCCCGGCAGCGACTTGTCGCACCCTGCCAGGAGCACCGAACCGTCAATCCGTTCGGCCTGCATGACGGTTTCCACGGAATCCGCAATGACTTCGCGGGACACAAGGGAAAAGTGCATGCCCTCGTGTCCCATGGAAATACCGTCCGAGACGGAGATGGTGCCGAATTGCATGGGGAACCCGCCACCGGCGTGGACGCCTTCCTTGGCGCCCTGGGCAAGCCGGTTCAGGGAGAGGTTGCAAGGGGTGATTTCGTTCCAGGAACTGGCGACGCCGATTTGGGGCTTTTCGAAATCGTCGTCGCCCATGCCCACGGCGCGGAACATTCCGCGTGCGGGAGCGGCGTGAATGCCGTCAGTAACAACCCGGCTGCGGGGTTTGATGTCCGGCGCGGTATCTGCAATCTGGCTGGTCTCACTCATGCCCCAAAGTCTATGTGTCCACGCCCTCGCGGGAACCGGCCCCGGCTGGGAAAAACGCAAAAAGAGGAATATTTCCAGTAATCCCCTGGCCACTCGAAGTGCTGGACAGTCAATAGGGAGCCACGTAACGTCGGAATCACGACTCACTGGAACGCTGCAAACCCCGGAAGCAGAAGGGCATCACCATGGATTGGTTGATTTGGGTCATTGTTATTGTGCTGGTTGTCGCCATTGTTTGGTGGCTCACAAGCCGGAACACCGCAAGGAATTCGGCACCTGCCGGGAACGATTCCCGGACCGGAACACCGGGTCAGCCCGGGACAACCCCGCCGGCCGCGATGGAACCCAGCGATGTCTCCTCCATGCCTGAAAGCGGAGCCGCTGTTTCGGGCGTCGCCGGCATTGCGGGCGTCACCAATCTTGGGAAGGCTGCCGCCGAAGGCAGTGGACCAACAGAACCCGCCGCGGAGGAAGAGCCGGATTCGGCGTCAGCAGCAGATCCCGGGACGGGGACGGAAGCCGTCCCAGCCGGGCCTTCCGGCGCTGCCACGGTCGATTCCACGCCGGGAACCGGGCAGACCATCCCTAACGAACCGGTGGTGGAAACTCCGGTGCTCGATGAGCCCATAGTGGACGAACCGGTGGTGGACACCCATGCCTCGGTGGAGAAGGCGGATGCCGGAGACGTCGACGATTGGCAGGCAGGACCGACCGCCGACGACGTCGCACGCGCCGATGAGGCCACGGGCAAAGACGAAGCGGGCAAAGCCGAAGCGGACAAGGACACAGCCAACAAGGACACAGCCAAAAAGGACACACCCGACAGGGACGCAGCCGACAAGGCCGAATGGGAGTCCTCCTGGACCGATGCGGCCGGGACTCCGGTCCACCACCACGAATACACGGATGCCCACTCCCCCACGCTTCCCGGGGCGGAAACGGCTGCTGCGGAAGAGTCTGATCAACCGTCCTCGTCCGGTTCAGGACACCTTGCCGTCGACCACCCCTACGGCGTAGGCTCCGCGGGCGCGGCCGCGGATGGAACCGGCCCGGACGGATATCCCGTCAAGGGCGATGCCACCACCATGACCTACCACGACGAAGACGCCGCCACCTACGCCGAAGCTCCCGCCGACGTCTGGTTCGAATCGGCCGCCCACGCCGAAGCGGCCGGGTTCCGCGCGCCGCGGCGTAACCGGCACTAGCCGGACGGCGAACCGTGAACTGTGCCCGGCACCTGAGATGAACCGGACCAAGGCCACGCCGTCGCAACGCCTCTCCCTGAGGGTGCGTGCGCTGGCTTTGGCTTGCGCGCTGGCGCCTGCCCTGGCCGCCTGCACGGGCAGCCCATCATCACCCGGAACTGCCGCGACACCCGGTGGCACGCAGCAAGAAGGCGGTACGGCGTCGACCGGCAGCGGAACGTCGGGCTCCTCGTCGGCGGCGACCGCGCCCGCCAGCCCGCAGCTCAAGGAAAAGCTCGACGTCGGGTTGCAGCTTCCGTGGTCGGTGGCGTTCCTGCCGGACGGCGCCGCCATCATTTCAGAGCGCGACTCGACCCGTCTCAAGGAAATCCGCGATGGCCGGGCCACAACCATTGGCGAGGTCCCCGGCGTCGAACCTGGCGGAGAAGGCGGCTTGCTGGGGCTTGCCGTGTCCCCGGAATTCGCTTCGGACCGGTGGCTGTACGCCTACTTCACCTCGGGAACGGATAACCGCATCGCCCGGATGAAGCTGGCCCGCGACGCCGGCGGCCGCCTCACGCTCGGCGAACCCAACGTCATATTTTCCGGAATCCCCAAGGCTTCAACGCACAACGGGGGCCGGATCCGGTTCGGCCCCGACGGATTCCTCTACGTTGGTACGGGCGACTCGCAACGCCGCGAGCAACCGCAGAACGTCCAGGCCCTGGGCGGCAAGATCCTGCGGCTGACCCCCGATGGCAAGCCGGCTCCGGGCAACCCCTTCGGCGACAATCCCGTCTACAGTTACGGGCACCGCAACGTCCAAGGACTCGCCTGGGACGCGGACGGACGGCTCTGGGCCAGCGAGTTCGGACCTGACGTGGACGACGAGTTGAACCTGATCACCCCGGGCGGTAACTACGGCTGGCCCACCGTCACGGGAGCGCCCGGCCGGAGCGGCCTCCTGGATGCCAAGGTGGTGTGGCCCTCGACGGCGGACGCGTCACCGAGTGGACTGGAAATCATCGACGACGTGGCCTACACCGGCGCGCTTCGGGGACAGCGTTTGTGGGCCGTCCCGCTCACCAGGGAAACCGCAGGCACCCCTGTGGCTTTCTTCACAGCGGAATACGGACGGCTCAGGGACGTGGCGAAGGCCCCCGACGGCTCCCTTTGGGTGGTGAGCAACAACAGAAACCCTGATTTCGTGCTGGTTTTGGAGCCTGCGCCGTGACCAGCAATGCCATCCCACGGCCGATTTCACAGTTCGGGGGAAGTCGTGTAGAGTTACTTGTCGTTGCGGAGATCGCCAAGGAACTAAAAGCCCTGCGGTTGGTCGAAATCAACAGTTGCACCTCTAGCTCAACTGGCAGAGCAATTGACTCTTAATCAATGGGTTCCGGGTTCGAGTCCCGGGGGGTGCACCACAGAGAAAGCCCCGAAGCCAATTCCGCTTCGGGGCTTTTTGCTGTGCATCAAGGGCGCGAATTGCGGCTTTGTGCGGTCCGTCACTCTTTGGGCAGAGTGGTCATGACCGCCCACAAAGTGGTGTAGAGTTATTTGTCGTTGCGGAGGTCAACGAGGAAAACAATTCCTCGGAGAAGCCGGAACAGCAGCTGCACCTCTAGCTCAACTGGCAGAGCAATTGACTCTTAATCAATGGGTTCCGGGTTCGAGTCCCGGGGGGTGCACCATAAAGAAAAGGCTTCGACCGTCAATGACGGTCGAAGCCTTTTCTTTATGCCCGAAGCGTTCCTGGCCGAAGCCAGGAGCCGCTTAGAGATTGATGTCGTCAGTAGGTTCTTCTTTGATGGGGGCTCCGATGAGCCCGCGGACAACGATCCGCAGTTCGTCACGGAGCCTGGCAGTATCCACGGCTACCGGAGCCAGCACGTCCTGCTCCAGCTTGACGGCTTCCGAGAGCGCTTCGCGTCCAGCATC
Source organism: Paenarthrobacter sp. NPDC089988 (assembly GCF_044748465.1). Classification (NCBI taxonomy): domain Bacteria; kingdom Bacillati; phylum Actinomycetota; class Actinomycetes; order Micrococcales; family Micrococcaceae; genus Paenarthrobacter; species Paenarthrobacter sp. NPDC089988. The sequence goes on along the minus strand of NZ_JBIVGD010000001.1, from coordinate 105,159 downwards.
AGTGAGCGTGACCACATGGCTCCGGCGGTCCGAATCGCTGCGGTGCCGGGTTACATGCCCGTGGAGTTCGAGCCGTGCCAAGGTGGTGCCCATGGTCTGGGCTTTGACGCGCGCCACTTCGGCAAGCGCTGCCTGGGTGATGGGGCCTTTGACCGCAAGGACTTGCATGGCAATAACGCCTGCATGGGTCAGGCCAATCGCTTTTAATTTTTCGTTCCACGAGATTTCCACGAGCCGCGCAGCGGTCGAAAGCAGTCGCGTCGTGGGCCATCTCTCCATATCAGGCATGCCGACAGTATATGCGGCGGCCACCCGCTGCCGTGGCTTGCGCACACTAAACTGGGGAACCGCGAACGTTATCTAGGAGCAAATTTTGGCGGAACGACTCATTCCCGGGGATCCAGCCCCGGACTTCACACTGACTGACAAAGATGGCAGCAAGATCAGCCTCTCGGACTTTCGAGGGAAGAAAACAATCGTCTACTTCTATCCGGCGGCCTCCACACCCGGATGTACCAAACAGGCGTGCGACTTCCGGGACTCGCTGGCATCACTCAAGGGTGCCGGCTACGAGGTCCTGGGGATTTCGCCGGACTCCACCACAGCACTGGCCAAGTTCGCCGACGAGGAAGAGCTGACCTTCCCTCTGCTCTCCGACGAGGACCACGCCGTAGCGGATGCCTACGCAGCGTGGGGAGAGAAGAAGAACTACGGCAAGACCTACATGGGGCTGATCCGCTCGACGATCGTTGTCAATCCCGAGGGGACGGTGGAATTGGCCCAGTACAACGTCCGGGCCACCGGTCATGTGGCCAAGCTGCGGCGGGACCTCAAGCTCGATAAGTAACGGGTAGACTGGAGCCCGATACAAGGCCGTGACCCTCCATGGGTTGGTCATGGCCGCCCAGCGCGAGTGGTGAAATTGGCAGACACGCAGGATTTAGGTTCCTGTGCCTTCGGGCGTGGGGGTTCAAGTCCCCCCTTGCGCACAGTGGTGCATCCACGGATTCCTCAAACACCCCCGGTCCTGACCGGGGGTGTTTTCCTCAAGAAGATGGGGAGCCGCCTCCGGCGTGCCTGCAACCAGGGCAATGGACCGGGGCTCGCAGGACGTTCAATTACACTGGAATGCGGCCTGGCCGAAGCCGGCCGCGCAATACCAACCGGCTTGAGGGGACAAGAGTGGCAAGCAGCAAGATACGGCGCTTGGGCAAGCAATGCAGTGCCGTCGTCCTGGCCTTGGGACTGGCCGCCTGCACGGGAACCCCCGGCCCTTCGCCGTCGTCTTCCGCAGGAAGTTCCGGCCCGGCAGCCCCCACCGCCACCTTCAACTTTGGAACGGCGTCCATGCCCTTGGGCCTGGACCCTGCCGTGACGTCCGATTCCGAGGCCTACAGGGTGACGCGGCAGGTCCTCGAAGGCCTGGTTGGAGTGGACGGCTCCACCGGTCAGACCACTCCGTTGCTTGCCACGGAATGGAAGGACAGCAACAACGGGCTGAGCTATGACTTCACTCTTCGCGAAAAAGTCACCTTCCACGACGGCACGCCGTTCGACGCCGCGGCTGTTTGCGCCAACTTCAACCGCTGGTTCACCTTCCCGGCGGACCTCCGCAAGCAGGCACCGGGCATCTCCTTCCAAAGCGTCTTCAAGGCCTACTCCGACGAACCCGTGTTCTCCATCTACAAGGACTGCAAGGTTGTCTCGGCCACCAATGTGCAGATCAACCTGACGCGCCCCTTCACCGGATTCCTCCAGGCCCTGACCCTGCCCGCTTTCGCGATCTCCTCCCCCAAAGCCCTGGAGGACCAGAAAGCGAACGTCCTTGACACCGTCCGGAACGGCCAGGCCATATCCGCATATGCTGCCCACCCGGTTGGCACCGGGCCCTACACGTTCGGTTCATGGGACGAGCAAAAGGTCACCCTGACCACCAATGGGTCCTACTGGGGCAACAGGGGCCAGATCGCTACGATCAACTTCATTCCTTATGACCGCGCTGAGACGCGGCAGCAGGCCTTGTTGGACGGCAAGATCGACGCCTACGACCTCGTGACGTCCGGAACGTTCGACCAGCTGGTGAAAAAGGGAGTCCAGATCATCCAGCGGGATCCCTTCTCCGTGATGTACCTGGGCATCAACCAGGCCGTAGCTCCACTGGACAAGCTCGAGGTCCGCCAAGCGATCGAAATGTCCATCGACAAGGAAACGCTGATCCGCCGTTTCTTCATCGACAACACGGCCCAGGCCTCGCAGTTCGTTCCCCCGAAGCTCAGTGGTTTCAACAACAACGCTCCGTCGCTGGGCTACAACCCGGACAAGGCGAAGGAACTCCTCAAGAAGGCCGGCTACAACGGCGAAGAACTCAAGTTCTACTACCCCCTCAACGCCACACGGGCCTATCTCCCCACGCCGGAGAAGATCTATGCGGAGATCAGCCGCCAGCTCGTCGCCGTGGGAATCAACGTCAAACCGGTTCCCATCAACTGGGAAGACGGCTACTTGCAAAAGGTCCAGTCCTCCGGCGACCACGCGTTGCACCTGCTGGGCTGGAACGGCTCTTATGCGGACGCCGACAACTTCCTCGGGCCGCTGTTCGGCGAGGCGCGGCCCGAGTTCGGCTACTCGGACGCGGAGGTCTTCCACAAGATCGAACGTGCCCGTGCGCTCCCCAACGGCGACGCCCGGAACACGGAGTACCAGTCCATCAACGCAGAGATCGCGGCGTCCGTCCCCGCCGTCCCCATAGCCTTCCCGATCTCCGCCCTGGCCCTCTCCAACAAGGTGGAAAGCTACCCGGCATCGCCTGTCTTGAACGAAGTTTTCACAAACGTCCGCTTAAAGCCTTGACGATTCCCGGCAATTTCAGTATTGGGTGCGCCCGGGGATATTCTGTGACAGCCAGTGCCGCCGCTATCGGAGATTGATTGTGACCTTCATTTCCAAGACTCAGCATGCCGACGTCGTCCTTATTGGCGGCGGAATCATGAGTGCCACCCTGGGTGCGTTCATCAAGCAACTTGAACCCACCTGGACCATCTCCATGTTCGAACGCCTCGACGAGGCTGGACTGGAAAGCTCCGGCCCCTGGAACAACGCAGGCACCGGGCATGCCGCATTGTGCGAGCTCAACTACTCCCCCGCAGCCAAGGACGGCTCGGTGGATCCTGCCAAGGCCATCCACATCAACGAACAGTTCCAGCTTTCGCGCCAGTTCTGGTCCCACCTGGTGGACAGCAACGTGATCGGCTCCCCCAAGGGCTTCATCAACACCGTTCCGCACATGAGCTTCGTCATTGGCGACGACCACGCGGACTTCCTCAAGACCCGCTACGAGGCCCTCAAGCCCAACACCCTGTTCCGGAGCATGGAATACACCGAGGACCAAGCGCAGATCGCCAAATGGGCTCCCTTGATCGTCAAGGGCCGCGACCGCAAGCAGCGTGTCGCTGCGACGCGCGCAGCAGAAGGTACCGATGTCGACTTTGGCGCACTGACCCGCGAACTGACCAGCTACCTGCGCAGCAGCGGCGCAGAGGTCAACTACGGCCATGACGTCACCAACATCAACCGCGCCGCAGGCGGCGGTTGGGACCTGTCCCTCAAGCACGCAAAGTCCGGGGAGCACGGCAGGATCCATGCCAAGTTCGTCTTCGTCGGGGCCGGTGGCGGCGCCCTCCACTTGCTGCAGGCCTCCGGCATTCCGGAGAGCAAGGGCTACGGCGGATTCCCCGTGTCCGGACAGTTCTTCCGATGCACCGATGAGGCCATCACGTCCCAGCACAGCGCCAAGGTCTATGGCCAGGCATCCGTCGGCGCTCCGCCCATGTCCGTCCCCCACCTGGACACCCGGTACGTGGACGGCAAGCGTTCGCTCCTCTTCGGCCCCTACGCGGGCTTCTCTACAAACTTCCTGAAGACCTCCAGCTACCTGGACCTTCCCTTGTCCATCCGCCCTGGAAACATCATTCCCATGCTGGCGGTGGCCAAGGACAACATGGACCTCACGGCCTACCTCATCAAGGAAGTGGCCAAGCGCCACGAAGCCAAGGTGGAATCCCTGCGCGAGTACTACCCCGAGGCCGCCGGTGGCGACTGGGAACTCATCACCGCCGGACAGCGCGTACAGATCATCAAGAAGCACCCGCAAAAGGGGGGCATCCTGCAGTTCGGCACCGAGGTCATCGCTTCCCGCGATGGTTCGATCGGCGCACTGCTTGGCGCCTCCCCTGGAGCCTCCACTGCCGTGCCGATCATGATCGAACTGTTGCAGAAATCCTTCCCGAAGAACTTCAAGGGCTGGCAGTCCAAGCTCAAGGACATGATGCCGGGCTATGGCGTCAAGCTCAACGAGAACCCGGAGCTTGCCGCGGAACTCGAAGCCAGCACGGCGCGTTCCCTGCAATTGGACACTGCGCCCGCGCTCCAGAGCTAGTATCCAGGGGCTGCGGCCGGTTCCCGTCAGCCGAACACTTCCGTAGACCTCAGGAGACAATGCAATGTTCCGCCTGGCCACGCTGTCCCTGGGAAACCGGGCCCTGATCGCGCTGATCACCGTCTTTGCGGCGGTGTTCGGCGTGATCACCATGGGTTCGCTTAAGCAGGAACTCATCCCGTCCATTGAGTTCCCCCAGATCACCGTGGTTACGTCCATGCCGGGCGCGTCCCCCGAGGTGGTGGACAAGCAACTGAGCCGGCCCCTCGAAACGGCCCTTAACAGCGTGGAGGGGCTTGAGTCCACCACCTCCACCTCGCGCAACGGCGTTTCGCAGATCACCATGGTGTTCACCTATGGGTCCAACCTGGACAGGGCCAGGAACCAGATCGACCGGGCCATCTCCAACGCCAAGCGGGTGCTGCCCGCCGACGTCGAACCCCAGTCCATTGCCGGGAACATCAGCGATTTCCCCATCGTGTTCCTGGCGGTGTCCTCGGACAAGCCGTTGAGCGAACTGAACGCCGACCTCCAGCGCCTGAGCGTGCCCCGTTTGCAAAAGATCGACGGCGTCCGGGGCGCCGATGTGACGGGCGGCGCCAGCCAACACATCCTGATCCAGCCCCGCCCCGCGGACCTGGCCAGCTCCGGGACCTCAATCCAGTCAATCAGCGCTGCCCTGAAGAACAACGGCACACTGGTTCCGGTGGGCACCATCGAGGACCAGGGCAAGACACTTTCCCTCCAGCTTGGCAGTCCCGTCGATTCGCTGGACGTCATCAAGGGCCTTCCGCTGACAGGAGCCAAGGGCGCAGCAACCATTGGAGCCGTGGCCGATGTGAGCATCGAGGACGACGCTGCCACGTCCATCACGCGCACCAACGGCAAGCCCACGCTCGCGCTGTCCGTGACCAAGAAGCCCGAGGGCGACACCGTCGCCATCTCGCGTGCCGTTCGTGACGCCATCGCCCCGATGCAGGACGAGCTCGGCAACAATGCGGTCTTCACCCCGGTCTTCGACCAAGCGCCGTTCATCGAAAAGTCCATCAAGGACCTCACCACGGAGGGTCTCCTGGGCCTCGGCTTTGCCGTGGCCGTGATCCTGGTGTTCCTCATGTCAGTCCGGTCCACCCTGGTCACTGCCGTGTCCATCCCGTTGTCCTTGCTGATCACGTTCATCGGTATCTCGGCCACGGGCTACTCGCTGAACATCCTGACGCTCGGCGCGCTGACCATTGCGATTGGCCGCGTGGTTGACGACTCGATCGTGGTCATTGAGAACATCAAGCGACACTTGAGCTACGGCGAGCCCAAGCTGACAGCGATCGTCACCTCCATCCGGGAAGTCGCCGGGGCCATCACCGCTTCCACGCTCACCACGGTGGCCGTATTCCTGCCCATTGCGTTCGTGGGCGACCTGGCGGGCGAACTGTTCCGGCCGTTCGCTTTGACGGTGACCATCGCCCTGTTGTCCTCCCTGCTCGTTTCGCTGACGATCGTTCCCGTGCTGGCCTACTGGTTCCTCGCTGCGCCGGCCCGGGAAGCCGCGGAGCCAACCGCCAACACTGCCGAGCGGGCCAGGGAAGCCGAGCAGCGGACCCGGCTCCAGCGTGGGTACCTGCCAATTCTTGCAAAGACGCAGAAGCATCCGGTCATCACCCTTACCGCCGCCGTCCTGATCCTCGTGGCCACCGCTGCGGCATCTCCCCTGCTGGCCACGGACCTGCTGGGTCGGTCCGGCGAGAACAGCATGACGGTGCGCCAGGTCCTCCCGGCGGGCACCAGCCTTGAGGCGACCAGCCAGGAAGCCGGCACAGTGGAGGACATCCTGCGGGGCACGGAGGGCATCAAGGACATCCAGGTGACCTCCGGCAACGCCCAAACAGGCTTTGCGGCCCTGACCTCCACCGGCGCTTCGAATTCGACCTTCACCATTGTCACCGACGAGAAGGCCAACCAGAAGAAGCTCCAGGACGAGGTCCGGGCCAAACTGGCCGATGCCGCGGGCAAGATCACCGTTGGCTCCCAGCAGGGTGGCTTCGGCACTTCCTCCACGGTGGACATCACCATCAAGGCGGCCAATTCCGCCGATCTGCAGACAGCCAGCGACGCGATGGTGAAAGCCATGGACGGGGTGCCGGGGAGCACGGAAGTCTCCACCAACCTCGCAGCCGGCCAACCCGTGGTCCAGGTCCGGGTGGACCGGGCCAAAACCGTGGCCGCAGGACTGACCGAGGAACAGGTAGGAGCCTTCCTCGCCTCGACGGTCAGCCCCATTCCCGCCGGGACCGTCCGCATCAGCACCAACGATTTCCCCGTCCAGATCGGCAAGGGCACCCGCTTCACGAGCATTGCAGCGGTCAAGGCGGTCCAGTTGCCCACGGCGCGCGGTCCCATCGCCCTGGAGTCCATTGCCGCCGTCGAGCAGGTGGACACTCCGGTGTCCATCACCAGCAGCAACGGCCAACGCACCGCTAAGGTGACCGTGACTCCGTCGGGTTCCAACCTGGGCAGCGTCAGTGCCGCGGTGCAGGAGCGGCTGGCCTCCGTACAGCTTCCGGCCGGGGTCACGGCGGCCATCGGAGGGGCCACGACGCAGCAGGCCGAGTCGTTCCGGCAGCTGGGCCTGGCCCTCCTGGCGGCGATCGCGATTGTCTACGTCATTATGGTGGCGGCCTTCAAGTCGCTCATCCAGCCTCTGATCCTGCTGGTCTCGGTGCCCTTCGCCGCAACAGGGGCCGTGGGGCTCCTGCTGTTGACGGGCGTTCCGCTGGGCCTCCCCTCGCTGATCGGCATGTTGATGCTGGTAGGTATCGTGGTGACCAACGCCATTGTGCTGATCGACCTGATCAACCAATACCGCACACCGCACGACGGAAGGCCGGGAATGAGCGTCGCGGACGCCATCACCCATGGTGCCCGGCAGCGCTTGCGTCCCATCCTCATGACGGCGCTGGCCACGGTGTTCGCCCTGACTCCCATGGCCCTGGGCCTGACGGGCGGCGGGGGCTTCATTTCGCAGCCGTTGGCCATTGTGGTGATCGGTGGCCTGGTCTCGTCCACGGCGCTGACGCTGGTCCTGGTGCCGGTCCTCTACAAACTGGTGGAAGGCCGGCGTGAGAAAAAGGAGCTCCGGAAAGCCCTGCACCTGAAGCCTGAACCGGCAAGGGGCAACGGTGGAGACGGCGACTTCGGCGATTGGACCACGGGAGCCGTACCGCGGGTCACCGGCAGGCGGGCCGCCCACAACCCCGCGGAATAGCCGCATTCTCCAAGCACGCAACAGTTGGACAGGGCCGGGAACATTTCCCGGCCCTGTCCTGTTACAGGCAGTGATAGATGCAAATGCATCTAGTTTCAGATACACTGTTGAGCAGGGCCCGGGATCACGGGCAGGGAGAAAGGCACATCATGCAGATCGGCGTTTTCAGCGTCAGCGACATCACCACTGACCCCACCACGGGCCGCACACCCACGGAGAACGAGCGCATCAAGGCCTCCGTGGCCATCGCCAGGAAGGTCGAAGAAATCGGCATGGATGTCTACGCCATCGGCGAGCACCACAACCGGCCATTCTTCTCCTCCTCCCCCACCACCACGCTGGCCTACATCGCAGCACAGACCGAGCGCATCACGCTCTCCACGGCAACCACGCTGATCACCACCAACGACCCCGTGAAGATCGCCGAGGACTTCGCGATGCTGCAGCACTTGTCCGACGGCAGGGTGGACCTGGTCCTTGGCCGCGGCAACACCGCCCCGGTCTACCCCTGGTTCGGCAAGAACATCCAGGACGGGATCGAGCTCGCGATCGAAAACTACAGCCTGCTCCGCAAGTTGTGGGACGAGGACACGGTCAACTGGTCCGGCAAGTTCCGCACGCCGCTGCAGAACTTCACGTCCACCCCGCGTCCGCTCGACGGCGTGGCTCCCTTCGTGTGGCACGGCTCCATCCGTACGCCGCAGATCGCCGAAGTGGCCGCCTACTACGGCGACGGTTTCTTCGCCAACAACATCTTCTGGCCCAAGGAGCACTACCAGCAGCTGATTGGCCTCTACCGTGAGCGCTACGAACACTACGGCCACGGCAAGGCAGACCAGGCGATCGTCGGCCTGGGCGGCCAGTTCTTCATGAGGAAGAACTCGCAGGACGCCGTGAAGGAATTCCGCCCGTACTTCGACAACGCACCGGTCTACGGCCACGGTCCGTCACTGGAGGACTTCACCTCCCAGACGCCGTTGACGGTGGGCAGCCCGCAGGAGGTCATCGAGAAGACCCTCACCTTCCGGGAGTTCTTCGGTGACTACCAGCGGCAGCTGTTCCTGATCGACCACGCCGGCCTACCCCTGAAGACGGTCCTGGAGCAGCTGGACCTCTTTGGCGAGGAGGTCCTTCCGGTCCTCCGCAAGGAATACGAGTCCCGGAAGCCCGCCCACGTGCCGGATGCCCCGACGCACGCTTCGCGCGTCGCGGCCGCACTGGAGGCAAGCGTCAGCGAAGCGGCGCAGGCCGGGGCTGCGGGACAGGAGTCCTGATGTCCGGTGCAACAGGCACTGCCTCATCCGCCGTCCGGCTCGCCGCCGAAACCTGGGAGTCGCTGTTCCGGTCCCAGGTGGCGGTGATGCGGAAACTTCAATCGGGTCCCGCCTTCAAGGCGCTGCCCGTCAAGGAGTACGACGTCCTGTTCACGCTCTCGCGCTGCCCTTCGGGGCAGCTGCGCCAGAACGAAATCAATGACAAAGTCCTCTTGAGCCAATCCAGTTTGAGCCGGCTCATTGACCGCTTGGAGAAGCGTGGCCTGGTTGAGCGGACAACAGCGCCCGACGACGGCCGGGGAGTCCTGCTCTCCCTCACCGAAGCGGGCCGGGAGTTGCAAAAAAGCATCGGACGCGAGCACGTGCGGGATATTGCGCACCTGGTGGCCCCTGCCTTGACTGCCGAAGAACAGCGGGAACTCCTCCGCCTGACGGAGAAGCTGCGGGCGTCCGTGGCCGGCCACTGACAGCCGGCGTTTCCTTAGCAGAGGGTGATGAGCTGCCCGGGGTCTTCCCCGGGCAGCTCGCCGTTAACCTCTGCACTGACCTTCAAGGTCTTCAGGGACAGGCTGCCCCCAACCGTGGACAGGAACGCCGTATCCGAAGAGTCCCGTCCGGCCGTAATCCGTAGCATGGCTTCGCGTGGCGCCAGGCCCGTGGGATCGATGATGTGCCACGCACCCTCAACATATGCCTCGGCCACTGCATGGAAATCCATGGGGCTCAGGCCCGGAGCATACACGGCCGCCAGGCGCGCAGGCACGTCCTTGGACCGCAGGAGGGCGATGGCCAGGTGCGCGAAGTCGCGGCACACACCGCGGCGGTGCAGGAGCGTCTCCACCGCACCGTCCGTCCCCCGGGAAGAGCCACTGACGTAACGCAGTTCTCCGTGGACCCAGTTGCGCACGGCTGAGAGGAGTTCGGTCCCGTGCAGCCCGCCAAACTCGGCGTAGGACGTGGGCAGCAACCTGTCCGACTCCGCGTACCGGCTCGGGCGGACATAGCGGATCAGTTCCATCGGCCCGGAGACATCGGGTTCTCCCCTGCCCACAACGGTGGCCTGGTAGTCCACGGTGACTTCGCTCGGCTCCGCGAACTCCATGTACTGGAAGCGTCCGCCGTGATGGTCCGCGAGCTCGGCGAACGGGACGTTATTGCCGTCGCTGGTGATGGAGAGCGTCTCGCTCAGGGATTCGTAGCCGGGGTTGCGGGCCACGGCAATGGCCATGGCAACCTTGGTGTTCGCGACGGTCTTGAAAACGAGCTTGGCAGCTACGTTGCGTTCCATTGATCTCCGGGATGGTTGCGGCGGGACACCCCATGCCGCCGTGCGTGTATCAGCCAACAGCAGGACTACAGATTGACCTTCAGAGACAGTAGCATCCGCTGGACGTTCGCGAATTCTGCACCATGCGCCACGTACTTTGCGGCCAGGTCCAAGGTGTCGAAGGACTTGGCGGGCGCCACCTTCTCATCCACGGCGAACGCGTGCAACGCGGTGACGTCCCCGAAGGCAATATCCCCCTTGCCGGCAGGCCCCTGCACGCGGTTGCGAAGCTCGCAGGATTGTCCGTCCGCGCCAGCCACCACGTTGGTGATGCCGAACGAGCCGAAGAACTTGTACCCCTGGATGACCCTGAACACCACGCGGGGTTCGATCGTGCCGGAACCGCCGGAATGGGGCACGTCGAGGGGAACACTGCTGATCACCACATAGGGCCTGGCTTGGCCCGCGGGGCAATCCGCGGGAGCGGCAGCGGGCAAACCTGTTTGCAGCGTTGCCAGATACTTCCCCGCAGCATCCTTAACCTCCACCTTCAGGGCACCAGGAAGGGAACCCGCATCCGGAGCCACGGACTGGACAATCCAGTCCTGGGGCACCTCGAAGCTGACGCTCTTTGCCGGATCGGTGTAGGTCTTCCAGGACAGTGCCGTGGGTACGGCCTCCGGCGACGCGGAAGTCCCGGGAGCAGCGGAAGGCAGGCTGCCTCCGGAAGGAGGTGCCGGCGTCGTGCTTTCGCCAGATGGCGACGCTGGCGCGGTTCCGGACTCCGAACTGTTGGGCCGCGCCGTGGCGGTGTCCGAAACCTGGGGACCCTTGTTTTGGGCCGTGCAGGCGGTGGCGCCGGCCACAAGGACCACGACGGCGGTAGCCAGGGCGGCGATCCGGCCGGGGACGGTGATGGGTTTTGTCATGCCCTCCATGGGGAAAGCCTATCCGGGGCAGGTCCCGCGACACGCACAGGACTAGGCTTTGGACATGGCTCCCGAAAGTACCGACGAATTTTCCGGGTTCGACGACGACATCCCCACCATGTCCGCAGCGGACATCGCCGACTGGCGCCTGCGGACCTTCGCGCTGTACCACCATGTGCGGCAGTTGGCGGCACAGGATCCCTTCGACGCCCACAACTACTGGCGGCAGGAGCGGGACCGCATGTTCGCCACCCACCCGGCCTCGGCGCTGACGGACGACGTCAAAGCGTCCTTCTCCGGGCTGCGGACCGCCGACTACGATCCCGCCTACCGTTTGTATGTCCCGTTGACGCCAGAGGGCGAAGGTCAGGAAATGAACGTGTCCACGGGGACGGACGGTGTTGTTCCCTTTGTGCGTATAGGTACTTTCGAACTTCCCGGCATCGGTTCCCTGGCCGCTTGGCGCCTGCGCAGCTACGGCGGCGGGATCTTCGTTCCTTTCCGGGACACCACCGCAGGGAAGGAAGGTGGGAGCTACGGGGCGGGGCGGTACCTCCTGGACACCATCAAGGGAGCCTTCCACGGAGTCCGGCGCAGTGGCGAGGAACAGGAGTTCGTTTTGGACTTCAACTTCGCCTACAACCCCTCGTGCGCCTACAACGAAGCTTGGGCGTGTCCGCTCGCCGGCCCGGCCAACCGCCTCGCCTCTGAAATTCCCGTCGGGGAGCTGTATCTACCCGCTTAGCACGGAACCGCGTCACAGGACCGTAAGCAATGACGCCCCCAAGGACCTCGCTCGAAGCCTAGCCTTGAAGCATGACCAGATTCCGGAGGCTTGTCCAGGCCCACAGGACAGTCACTGCTGTGATAGGAACAGCCCTGCTGGCGGCCATCGTGGTCGGGGCAGCCCTGTTCCAGCCTTGGCGGCTCTTCACCAGCAGCAGCCTGGACGAAGCGCTGCCGGCCGCCCCGGTGGCCGCGAGCGCGTCGCCGGTGACTCCTGCCGCTGAAGTCCCGGCTGGAACGCCCACGGCGGGCGATCCGATAGTCGTCAGCTCGGGCACCTTCCAATCCCAGGAGCATGAGACCACGGGCGCAGCCCAGTTGCTGAAGCTCCCGGATGGAAGCCATGTGCTCCGGCTGGAGGATCTGGCCAGCAGCGATGGGCCGGACGTCAAGGTGTGGTTGAGCAGCCTGGAGGCGGGCGGCGACTGGTTCAAGTACCGCTCCGGCCGCTATGTGGACCTGGGGCAGGTCAAGGCCACCCACGGCAACCACAATTACGTTGTTCCTGCCGGAACCGATGTGGCGGGACTGACCTCCGTGGTCCTTTGGTGCGACCGCTTCAGCGTCGCCTTCGGCTCGGCCCCGCTCTCCTGAGTTCCTTTGCGTGGCCCGCACTGCGTGCCACGGCTGCGTCTTGGGGCGTAAAGCGGGCCTCGCAACACGTGGGAGGACGTAGGATGTCTTCATGATCTCCTCGCATCCCCGCCGCATCGCCCGCATCCGGCCACTGGAAGCCCACACTCCGGATGAGCAATTCTTCGCGTCCAACCATGAAACGGACTTCGATTCCGAGGCCGGAAAGCAGTGGACGCTCATCGAAAGCCCGTTTCCCGGATCACGCGCCAACGCGGCCAGTCCGGCCCGGCCCGGCTGGAAAACCGGCACGGTGGTGCACCAGGACCTCTTCACCTTCCTGGCTCCCTCGGTTCCGGCCAACGTGTTCGGCATGGCCCACAACACGGGCCAGCCCGGACGCGACCTGCCACCCCAGGCCTTCCACAAGGCAGCCACGAGCGTGATCGGGCCGGATGAGGCCATCCAGCTCAGTTCCACCGCGGGCTACGTGGACCCGGAGGCCGAGCTGACCATCGTGGTTGGCCGTACTGCGCGGGGACTGACCCCCGGGACAGCGAGGTCCGCCATCCTGGGGTTCACCATCGGTAACGACGTCTCCGCCCGCGACCTCCAGAAAACCGATGAACTCTGGATCAGCGCCAAGAGCCAGGACACCTTCACTCCGGCAGGACCATGGATCGTCACCGACCTGGCCGATTCAAACCTCGCGATCCAGATCGTCCACAACGGCAAGGAACTGCAGGCCGCAAGTTCGGCGGACCTCGGCTGGAAGGTGGACGAAATCATGGCCTACCTGACGTCCTTCATGACCCTCCACCCCGGCGACCTGATACTCACGGGCTTTCCAGCCGAGTGCGCGCGGATCCAGCCCGGCGACGTCGTGGTGTGCCGGGTGGAGGGCATCGGGGAACTGCGCAACCCGGTGATCGAGGCCACGTGGGAGGACCGGCCGGCTTAATGTGTCAGGCTTAAGCCATGGAGACAGCCGCGGATGCCACTGGACTGCGCCCGCCTCCCCTTGGTACCCGGCCTGTCAAACAGCCCCGCAAACGCCACCGGGGCCTCTTCAAGTACCCAGTAATCCGTCAGCTCATCCGCTTCACCGGTGTGGGTATCATCTGCACGGCGAGCTCACTGGGCATCTACGCCCTGCTCCGTCCGTGGATCGATCCCCAGCTCGCCAACGCCGTGGCCTTGATCCTGACCTCGCTCATGAATACCGCACTGAACCGGCGGCTGACCTTCAAGATCACCGGCGGCAAGAAGCGCGCCCAGGACCACCTGAACGGCGTGATCGTGATTGTCATTGCGCTGGTCATCACCGGTGGCAGTTTGGGCGTCCTGCACCTGTTACGGCCTGATGCCACGGTCGGCGAGGAACTCTGGACCACCACGCTTTCAGGGTTTGTTGCCACCGCAGTGCGGTTCACGCTCCTGCGGCATTGGATCTTCCGCCGCGCCCGCCACGTTTAGCGGCCCTTACGTCTGGGCCAGGTTCCGGACACGCCCGACGGCGGTTGCCACGGCTGCCGCTGCCTGCTCCAGCTCGGCCGCGGTGATGGCAGGAGTGAAGCTGAACCGGACAGCCGTTTGCGCCGTTTCCGGTTCCAGGCCCAGCGCCAGCAAAACGGGCGAGGGCGCATCCGAGCCGGCCGCACACGCTGATCCGCTGGAGCATATGACGCCGAGCCTCTCGAGCTCCAGCAATACCGACTCGCCGCTGGTTCCGGGGAAACAGAAAGACGCCACCGACGGCAAGCGGCGCGCCGGGTGGCCGGTGAGCACGGCACCGGGAACTCCGGCGAGGATGGAAGCGATGAACCGGTCGCGCATCCCGGAGACCTGTTCCGCCGCCGTGTCTTTTTCTGCGTAGGCAAGCGTCAGCGCCGTCGACAGCGCTACGGCTCCAGCCACGTTTTCGGTCCCGGAACGCTTCCCGCGTTCCTGGCCGCCACCGTGGACCAGCGGCTCAAGACGCAGTCTGCCCTTGGTGAAGAGCACTCCGGAGCCCTTCGGTGCGCCGAGCTTGTGCCCGGACATGCTGAGCGCATCCACCCCCAGCGCTTTGGTATCCAGGGACAGCCATCCCGCCGCCTGGACAGCGTCGGTGTGGAACGGAACGCCGAATTCGTGGGCCGCAGCCGCCAGTTCGGCAACAGGCTGCACTGTGCCTACCTCGTTGTTGGCGTACATGATGCTGACCAACGCCGTCTCCGGGCGAAGGACGGCCCGCAACGCACCCAGGCTGACCAGCCCGTCCTTGTCAACCGGGACCACGTCCAAGGCGAACCCATGGACCCGTTCCAGGTACCGGGCAGATTCCTCCACCGCCGGATGCTCGACGGCGCTGATCACCACCCGGTTCACAGTTTCGTCAGAGGCTTTCCTGGCCAGGGCAATGCCCTTGACGGCCAGGTTGTCCGCTTCCGTTCCACCCGAGGTGAAAGTCACCTCTCCGGCGCGGCAATTCAGGACCCTTGCGACGGCGGAGCGGGCCCCTGCGAGCGCTGTCGCCGCTGCTTCTCCCAGACTGTGATGGCTCGAGGGGTTTCCGAAGTCACCACTGAGGTAAGGCCACATGGCCTCGAGCACCTCACGGCGGACCGGAGTGGTGGCAGCCGCGTCCAGGAAGATCACGGCAGGTTCAGCTCCAGCTCGACGTCCAGCCCAAGGTCCAAGGCGGCTACGCTGTGCGTGAGGCCGCCCACGGAGATGACGTCAACCCCCGTCGCAGCGATTTCGGAGACGGTGTGCTGGTTGACGTTGCCGCTGGCCTCCACGATCGCCCGGCCGTCCACTTGCTTCACGCCTGCGCGGAGCTCGTCCACCGTGAAGTTGTCCAGCATGATGGTGTCCACGCCCGCGGCCAGGACCGGTTCGATTTGTTCAGCACGATCCACCTCCACTTCGAAGTGGGTGGTGTGGCCCAGTTGCTCCTTGGCCGCGAGCAGCAGTCCCGTGAGCTTGGTGGGATCACCGCCGGTCATGACGGCCAGGTGGTTGTCTTTGGCAAGGACAGCGTCGGACAGGCTGTAGCGGTGGTTCGCTCCCCCGCCGCAGCGCACCGCGTAGCGTTCCAGTACACGAAGTCCGGGGGTGGTCTTGCGGGTATCGGTGATCCTTGCGCGGGTGCCCTCCACGAGCCGCACGAACTCTGCGGTCTTGGTGGCGATGGCACTCATGCGCTGGACCAGGTTGAGCCCCACGCGTTCTGCAAGGAGCACAGAGCGGGCGCTGCCGGTGACCCGGGCGAGGTGCGTACCGGCGTCGAACGCTTCACCGTCTGCGAGCAGCAACTGGGCATCCGTCCCCGGGTCGATGAGCTTCATGGCATCGCGGAAGACGGTGCCGCCACTGAGCACACCGGCCACGCGGGCATTGAGCACCGCGGTGGCCCGGGCATCTGCGGGGATCAGCAACTGCGAGGTGATGTCCCCGTTGGGCGCGTCTTCGGCGAAGGCACGCTCAAGGATGTCCCGCACGGCCGCGGCGGGGAGGGTCAGGTTAGTCATGGACGAGGCTCGCTTTCCGGCTCATGGTGTAACGCTTGTCAAAATCGTCGACGGCGGATGCTTCAGCCACGCTGTCGTTGCGGTAATGCGCCCCCAGGGAAGCCCGCCGCTCCTGCGCGGCATGCACCAGCAATTGCGCCGCCAGCAGCAGGTTGGCATCCTCATGCTCCCGCACGTCCAAGGACCCAGCCCCGCCCAAAGGCAGAACCTCTTCAGTCCAGGCCGCCAACTGCACCGCGGCTTCCCGAAGCAAGGCCCCGCTGCGAAGCACGCCGGCATTCGCGGTCATCAACCGCCGCAAGGCACCCCGCGAAAACGGCTCACCTCCAGCAAACGAAGCCTCGATCGGCCCAGGCCCGGGCACCGACTCCAACTGCCAGGCGCCTCCCAGCGGTGCTGGAGGCCCCGAAAGCGCCGTTGTCGCCGGTTTGGTTGACGAGCCGTCGTCGGCTGACGGGGTCCCGGCAGCGTGCGTAAAAGCGAGGCCGCCCGCGGCCGAGTTAGCACGCAGAGGGATCGCGTCAGCCGACCCACGGAAGGCCCCCACGAATACTTCCACGGCGCGCCGCGCAAACACGAGCCCCTCAAGCAGCGAATTACTGGCCAAACGATTAGCCCCCTGCACGCCGGTACAAGCAACCTCACCCGCAGCGTACAACCCCGAAACAGTAGTCCGGCCGAACAGGTCCGTCACCACCCCACCCATCCAGTAGTGCGCCGCCGGTGCCACGGGTACGGGTTCCTTGGTCCAGTCGATGCCGGCCTGGCGGGTCCGTTGGCTGATGGTGGGGAAACGCTTCTCCAGGAAGCCGGCGCCCCGCTCTTTCTCCACCACGGTGGCATCAAGGTAGACGTGTCCGTTGGGGTCTCCGAGGGCCGCCAGGTGGAGGGCGATGCTGCGCGAGACGACGTCCCGGGGGGCCAGCTCCGCATCGGGGTGGTAGTCGCCCATGAACCGCTGGCCGTGGACGTCCACCAGGATGGCGCCTTCACCGCGGACGGCTTCGGAAATCAACAGCGGATCGGCGCCCGCCCGGGTTCCGGCAGGAGGAACCATGCAGGTGGGGTGGAACTGGAAAAATTCCAGGTCGGTCACCGCAGCGCCCGCGCGCCAGGCCAGGGCCAAGCCGTCGGCGGTGGCAACGGAGGGGTTTGTGGTCTGGGCGAAGAGTTGCCCGGCGCCCCCGGTGGCAAGGAGCACGGCGTCGGCCATGAGCCTGGATTCCCGCCCGTCGCACAGGTAACTGAGGCCTGTCACCGTAAGCTCGGATGGGCCTTCATCGGTGAGCAGCGCCGTGACCTGTGCGTGGCCAATGACCGTCAGCCTGCCGTCGGATTGGAACGCAAGCACGGCGCGGATGAGGGCTTCCGCTACCCGGGCGCCCGTGGCGTCGCCCCCGGCGTGCAGGATGCGCGGTGCGGAGTGGGCAGCTTCGAGCCCCAAGGCGGGGTCGCCGTCGTCGGCGAGGTCGAAACCGACTCCGAAGCGGACCAGGCCGGCCATGTCCAGCCGCGCCTCAGTGCACAGCACCCGGACCGCTTCCGGGTGGCAGTGGCCCGCGCCGGCCTTGAGCGTATCGGCGATGTGGGCCGCCACGCTGTCTCCAGGGGCGGGTTCGTCCAGGACGGCGGAGATGCCGCCTTGGGCGAACCAGGTGTTGCTGTCCTCCAAGGCGCCTTTGGTGAGCAGGACGACGTCGGTTCCCGCTTCGGCAGCGAGCAACGCGGCGTACAGTCCCGCAATACCGCTGCCGACGACGACCAGTCGCCGTGGAGCGGAGGGGCCGGAGAGGCTCGACGTTCGGGGTGTCGAGGTCATGTGGGGCTCGATTCGGCTAGTCCGGTGAACCGGTGTTCCTGTGCCTTGCTGAAGGCGGCACGTTTATGCGGGCTTGGCGGCCAACATGCGCTCAAGCGCGGTCTTGGCGTTGTCCTGCACGGTGTCGTCCACGGTGATGCGGTTGACGATGCGTCCTGCCACGAGTTCTTCAAGTACCCAGGCCAGGTAGCCGGGGTGGATGCGGTACATCGTGGAGCACGGGCAAATAACGGGGTCCAGGCAGAAGATGGTGTGCTGCGGGTTTTCCGCGGCCAGCCGGTTCACCATGTTGATCTCGGTGCCGATCGCGAACGTGGTGGGTTCGGTCGCGGCGGCGATGGCCTTCTTGATGAAGTCGGTGGACCCTGCCGAGTCGGCCGCGTCCACCACTTCCATGGGGCACTCGGGGTGCACGATCACGTTGACGCCGGGGAACTCCTGGCGGGCTTTCTCGATCTGGCCCACGTTGAAGCGCTTGTGGACGGAGCAGAAGCCGTGCCAGAGGATCACGCGGGAGTCCAGGAGGGTTTGCTCGTCGTTGCCGCCCAGTTCCTTGCGGGGGTTCCACATGGGCATCTGCTCCAACGGCACGCCCAGGGCTTTCGCGGTGTTCCGGCCCAGGTGCTGGTCCGGGAAGAACAGCACCCGCTGGCCGCGTTCGAAGGCCCACTCCAGCACCACTTTGGCGTTGGAGGACGTGCAGACGATTCCGCCGTTGCGGCCGCAGAATGCCTTAAGGGCGGCGGAGGAGTTCATGTAGGTGACGGGAATGACCGGCACGCGGCCATCGGCATCGGTTTCCGTACCGAAGATTTCCTCGAGCTGTTCCCAGCATTCCTCCACGGAGTCCTCGTCGGCCATGTCCGCCATGGAGCAGCCTGCGGCGAGGTTGGGCAGGATGACTGCCTGTTCCGGCGTGGAGAGGATGTCCGCGGTTTCGGCCATGAAGTGGACGCCGCAGAAGATGATGGCTTCGGCGTCGGGCTTGGTCAGGGCCGCGTTGGCCAACTGGAAGGAGTCACCCACGAAGTCCGCGTACTGGACCACTTCGTCGCGCTGGTAGAAGTGTCCCAGGATCACGGCGCGCTCCCCCAGGGCCTCCTTGGCGGCGCGGATTCGCTGGTCAAGTTCGGCTTCCGAAGCCAGCTTGTACTCTTCGGGCAACTGTCCCTGGCGCGGAGTCGCGGCCGGGGCCACGTCGCCGCTGGAGGCACCCGGGCCATAGGCGGGGGCTCCCGCGAGGGCTTCGGCGAGGTCGTACTCCCAAGGCCCCTTGGCCAGAGCCGGGCTGCAGGTAGCTCCTGCACGGGACAGGCCGCTCTCGGCTTCTTCGCGCGTGATCAGCTGGACGGCAGTATTGACGCTGCTCATGGTGTACTCCTGTTATCTGGCCCGAGGCCGGGCGTGCCGGTGAAGCGGTAGAGGCGTGGCGGACGGTGCTTTCCGCCCTGCAGGTATTCACCGGTTTCTTCGATGTCCGGTGTGGCTTTGATTTGCCGGCGGAAGTTCGCCGGATCGAGCTGGCGGTCCAGGACGGCCTCGTAGACCTCACGGACCTGCGCCAGCGTGAAGAACTCGCCCAGCAGGTGGTAGGCGATGGAACCGTAGGCCATTTTGTTGCGGAGCCGCCACAAGGCGTAGTCCACAATCGCGTTGTGGTCGAAGGCCAGTTCCCCCAAACGGTCAGCCCGGAACCATCTCACGTTCTCCGACTCGTCCGCGAGCGCGGCCTCGGTGGGCTGGACCAGGGCCCAGTAGACGATCGAGACCACACGCTGGCTGGGCGAGCGGTGCAAGCCCCCAAAGGCGTACAGCTGCTCAAGGTACTCGGGCGCCAGGCCTGTGGTGTCGCGGAGGTTGCGGGATGCGGCGTCCTGGAGGGATTCGTCGTGGGCCAACGGTCCACCGGGCAGGGCCCACTGGTCCTTGTACGGTTCGCGGATCCGGCGCACCAACGGCAACCACAGCGTTGGGCGGCCGGTCTTCTCGCTGGGCCTGAGGGCGAAGATCACCGTGGATATGGCCAACGACGGCGGTGCGAGCCGCCGCTCGGCGACGTTGGCTGAGTTGACGTTCACGGCGTTCACCTCGCTTCGTCGCCGCTGGAACCGTCTGTTCCGGTTTAGTTAAAGTCAGATTGACTAGAACTAATGGTACGACTCGAAGGACGAAGGGCAAAATGCTTTCCGTCACACAGGCTTGGCGGCTGACTCCATGAGCGGCAGCGTGCGTCCCTGGATGTGGCTGTTCAACACGATCACGGAGGAACAGCGGACCACCGATTTGGTGGCGATCATGGCGTCCAGCACCCGCTGCATGTCCGGATTGGAACGCGCGGCGATCCGGACCATGAGATCCGAGTTGCCGGTGACGGTATGGACTTCGATGATCTCCGGAATGGCGCTGAGGCCTTCGATGATGGCGTCATGGCCGATCTCCTGCGTAATGGTGACCGAGCAAAACGCCACCACCGGGAATCCGAAGTTTGCCGGGTCCGGCTGCGGCACCCACGAGCCGATGACGCCGTTCTCGATCATGCGGTCAATGCGGGACTGCACTGTTGCCCGCGCCACCTTCAGGACCCGGGACGCCTCCAGGACGGAGGATCGCGGCGAATCCGTGAAGAAACGTACAATTTTTGCATCAAGAGCATCGACCAGCATCAAAGTTCCTGTCCCCGGGGAGCCTTACCCATCACATCGCCACAGCAAAAAGTGATGTATCTTACAAACTGCGAGAATTATTCCACGGCTCTTGCTGCGTCGTCGACGCCCCGCGCGCCCAGCCCACAAAGCGGGCACGCCACCGCACGTATGAAATCCATAGAAGGTAGACACGTATGACAACGAAGTCCATCGCGGCTCCTGCACCAACCTCCGGCCTCGGCCACTCCCTCAAGCCACGCCAGCTCACCATGATGGGCCTGGGCAGCGCGATTGGAGCAGGCCTGTTCCTCGGCTCGGGCGCAGGCGTCCAAGCGGCCGGTCCAGCGGTCCTCATTTCCTATCTCGTGGCCGGAACCCTCATCATCCTGGTGATGTGGGCCCTCGGCGAGATGGCTGCAGCCAACCCGAACAGCGGTGCTTTCTCCGTCTACGCCGAAAAGGCCATGGGCAAGACCGCCGGCGGCACCATCGGTTGGCTTTGGTGGCTGCAGTTGGTGGTGGTGATTGCGGCCGAAGCCCTCGGCGCCGCGGGGCTCCTCTTCTCTGTCTGGCCGGTCATTCCCGTATGGGTCCTCGCGCTGGTCTTCATGGTGGTCTTCACCGGCATCAACCTGGTGGGCGTGCGCAACTTCGGTGAATTCGAGTTCTGGTTCGCCATCCTCAAGGTGGCCGCAATCGTCATCTTCCTCCTCATCGGCGCCGCCCTCCTGTTCGGCTGGCTGCCGAACGTCACCTCTCCGGGCCTTGCCGCTTTCGGCGACTTCGCCCCCAACGGAATCGGCGGCATCGCGGCAGCGCTCTTCGTGGTCATCTTCGCCTTCGGTGGAACCGAGATCGTCAGCGTCGCCGCCGCGGAAACGGAGAACCCGGCCCACAGCGTGGGCAAGGCCATCCGGACCGTCGTGTGGCGGATCCTGGTGTTCTACATTGGCTCGGTGTTTGTTATCGCAGCGATCCTCCCTGTGGGCTCCGACGGCCTGAAATCTCCGTTTGCCGGCGTACTGGACCTCGCGGGAATCCCGGGTGCCGGAGCAGCCATCACCCTCGTAGCGGTTGTTGCCCTGCTGTCAGCGTTGAACGCCAACCTTTACGGCGCTTCCCGCATGGTGTTCTCCCTCTCCGAGCGCGGCGAAGCGCCGCGCTTCCTGTCGCGGCTCAGCGGCTCCAAGGTGCCGGTTGCCGCCGTCGGAATTTCGGTCGCCTTCGGTTTCATCGCCACGGTGCTTGAACTGCTGTTCCCGGACAAGGTCCTGCCGGCCCTCCTGAACCTGGTGGGTTCCACGTGCCTGGTGGTCTGGGGCACGGCGCTGGTTTCCCAGCTCATCCTGCGCCGACGCGCCGACCGCGAGGGCACGGAACTTCCCCTGCGCATGAAGGGGTTCCCGGCCCTGACCATCCTTGGCCTCGTCCTCCTGGGCATCATCTTTGCTGTTGGCTTCGCCAATCCGGAGAGCGCCGGCCAGCTCTTCGGCACAGCGGCGCTGATCGTCGTGATAGCTCTGGGCTGCTACCTCAACGCCCGCGCCAAAGCGGGCCGGGTGGGCCATTCCGTCGAGTAGCCACTTGCCCAGCAAATAAAAGAGGCTCTTTGCAGTTTGTGCTGCAGGGAGCCTCTTTTTGTTTCCATTTTGTACAAACTGTTCGACAAAAATATGGCTGATTGCGCACTCCACATTCGGGTGATTAGTGTCACAGCCATGACATCCACACCAGTGCTTGCCGCCGTCGAAGGAGACGAGGCTCCGCTCACGCACCACCAGTTGCGGGAGCTGTATACACTCATGGCCGCCGTCCGCCACCTGGATACCGCCGCCGTCGCCTGGCAGCGGCAGGGAATCATCCCCGGCTACGCCCCGGAACTGGGCCAGGAAGCCGCCCAGGTTGGCAGCGGGTACGCCGTGGACCGCACCCGGGACTTCGTCTTCCCCACCTACCGCGAGATGGGTGTTGCCCGGGCCATGGGCCTGGACATGGTGGGCTACATGTCCACCCACAAAGCCACCTGGCACGGCGGAATGTACAACCCGCTCGAGTCGCGCTTCGCGCCCATCCAGGCCGTCGTGGCAGGTTCGGTCCTCCATGCCGTTGGCTGGGCCCACGGCCAAACGCTGTCCGGGGAAAAGGGCGTGGCACTGACGTACTTTGGCGACGGCGCCTCGTCCCAGGGCGACGTCCACGAGGCCATGAACTTTGCGGCCGTCATGAAGGCCCCGGTGGTTTTCTTCATCCAGAACAACGGTTGGGCCATTTCCGTGCCCACCGAACGCCAGGTGGCCGGCGGTTCCGTGGCGGCACGCGCTGCCGGCTACGGGATGCCGGCACTGCAGGTGGACGGGAACGACGTGGTGGCGGTCCACGAGGCCACCCGCTCGGCGCTGGCCCACTGCCGCGCGGGCAACGGCCCCGTGGTGATCGAAGCCAGGACCTATCGCCGCGGACCCCACTCGACGGCGGACGACCCCGGACGGTACCGCACGTTGGACGAGGAGCGGCTGGACGCCGGCGAGGATCCCTTGTCACGCTTCCGGCAGCAGCTGCTGGCCGACGGCGTGGCGGACCAGTCCTTCTTCGATGAGGCCCAGCGCCAGGCAGAGAAAGAAGAAGAGGCCATCCGCGCCGGCATCGAAGCGCTCGGCCCCCGCCCCGGCGCTGAAATGTTCAGCCTCGTGTTCCAGGAACCCACCCCCGCCCTGCAATCCCAGGCCACCGCGTGGCGGAAGGAGTCCGACCATGTCTGAGACGCTCACGGAAACCAGAACCCACGTTGAGCAACTGTCCATGCAGCAGGCCCTCAACCGGGCCTTGGACGACGTCCTCGCGGAGGATCCGAAGGCCGTCATCTTCGGCGAAGACTGCGGCAAGCTGGGCGGCGTTTTCCGGATCACCGACGGCCTGCAGGCCAAGCACGGCGAAGACCGGGTCTTCGACACCCCGCTGGCCGAGTCCGGCATCCTCGGCATGTCCGTCGGCTTGGCCATGGCCGGCTTCCATCCCATCCCCGAGGTGCAGTTCGACGGCTTCGCCTACCCGGCCATCAACCAGATCGTCTGCCAGATCGCCCGGATGAACTACCGCAGCCGTGGCACGCTGCCCATGCCCATCACCCTCCGCGTCCCCAGCTTCGGCGGCATCCGCGCACCGGAGCACCACGGCGAAAGCCTCGAAGCCCTGTTCGCCCACGTCCCGGGCCTCAAGGTCGTCTCGCCGTCCACCCCGCACGACGCCTACCACCTGCTCAAGTACGCCGCTTCCCGGCCTGACCCGGTGATCTTCATGGAACCGAAGTCCCGCTACTGGCAGAAAGGACCCGTCGACGTCGCCACAGCGGTTCCCGCCGAGGAAGCGAACGACGGCGGCAGCCTCACCGGGGCACGCGTGGCGCGGCCAGGACGGCACGTGACCCTCGTAGCCTGGGGCGCCATGGTGGCCCGCTGCCTGCAGGTGGCCGAACTGGCCTCCGAAGACGGGATCGACGTGGAAGTCCTGGACCTGCGGTGGCTCAAGCCCATCGATGCCGAGGCCCTGGCGAGGTCCGTCGGGAAGACGCGCCGCGCCGTCGTCGTCCATGAAGCGCCGCTGACCTCAGGCCTGGGCGCCGAAGTCGCCCAACTCATCACCCAGCAATGCTTCAACACCTTGAAGGCGCCCGTGGAGCGCGTCACCGGCTTCGACGTGCCCTACCCCTCCGGCGACCTGGAGGACGAATACCTTCCCACCATCGACCGCATCCTCTATGGGATCCAACGCGTACTGGAGTACCGCCGTGGCTGAAATTTCCTTCCCCCTCCCCGACCTCGGCGAGGGCCTCATCGAAGCAACCGTCCTGGAATGGCTCGTGGAACCGGGCCAGCAGGTGGAACGGAACCAACCCCTGGTGGAGGTGGAAACCAGCAAGTCAGCCCTCGAGTTGCCCAGCCCGCAGGCGGGTAAAGTGGTGCGTATTCACGGCGAGCCAGGTGGGACCATCAACGTCGGCGAGCCGCTGATTGTGTTCGAGGTACCGGATGACACCGCCGGGATCGTGGGCACTGTTCCGAAGGACGAAGCACCCAAGCGCCGGGTCCGCCTGAGCGCCGTACTCGATGAGGACTGACATGATGACCGGCAGGCACACAGTGGAACAGCGGCACACCGTTGAAGGCACTGATCCCGAATTGTTCGTCGAAGTCCACGAACCTGCCACGGATGCCGGACTGCGCCCCGTGCTGTTGATCCACGGATTCTCCTCCTCCAGCAAGCTGAACTGGGGCGACAGCGGCTGGATCACCGCCCTCCAGGAGGCAGGCCGGCGGGTCATCACCGTTGACCTGCCCGGCCACGGCCGCAGCCACTCCCCCGAGGACCTGGATTCGTACACGCCCAGCCGGATCCGCGCCGACCTCCTCCAGATAGTGTTCGACGCCGGGGCGCGGCCGCTGCGGGACGGGAACCCGGCCAGCGGCCTGGACATCATTGGATACTCGCTGGGTTCGCGGCTGGCCTGGGAATTCGCCGCCACGCAGCCGGACCTGGTGCACCGCGTGGTGCTGGGCGGGCCGAGCGCCGCCGACCCGCTCGCCGCGTTCGACCTCGCGGCGGCCCAGCGATACCTGGCCGACGGCACGCCAATTGCAGACCAGTCCACGGACGGGCTGCTGAAAATGGCCCGGCTCCTGCCAAGCAACAATCTCTTCGCCATGTTGTCCCTCATCGAGGCCATCAAGGGCGAACCCTTCGACCCTGCCGAGGCAGCACCCAACGTCCCACTCCTGCTCGTAGCCGGCGAAAAGGACGAACGGGCAGCCAGCATGCCCCAACTTGCAGAACTGGCGCGGAAGCGCGGCGCCACAGTGGAAACCCTGGTGGTTCCAGGCCGGACCCACACCAACGTCATCACCAGCCGCGCGTTCAAGGAAGCCGCCGCGCAGTTCCTCGGGGCCTGACAGGGCTTGGCTGACAGGCCTACCGGGCCAGCCGCTCAGCGTTCAGGCTCATTCGCTCCAGGACGCTGACGGCCATGGCGTACTCGTCAATCCCGATGCCCAGGGACAGGTCCAGGCGGGCCTCCTCCACCAGGCGTTGGGCATGATGGAAGGTCTCCCGGCCGCGGTCGCTGAGGGTGAGCCTGTCATCGATCATGGTGATCAATCCCCGGCCAACCAGCGAGGCGAGCTCCCGTTCCCGCAAGCGGTCGTCCGTACCCCAGAACGGGCTCAGGACCTGGTGCAGTTCGTCCGGCTTCATGGTCGTCTCGGACAAGGCATTGAGCGTTTGCCACTGCCGCCGGCTCAGCTTGACCCGCGCAAGCGTACTGTCCAGTTGCACTTCAAGGGCGGCATCGAGCCGCTTGATCCAATAACCGATGGGCTTGTTCACAAGGCCATGCTTCCAGTGTGACAATCCCCGGGCAAGGATGAACTGTAGGCTTGAACCACGCCGGACAACATGGGAATGGGAGCAAATGGGCATGCGCTTCAGGGACCGGGCTGAGGCCGGGCAACGCCTGGCCCAGGGACTCCCCCAGTTCAGGGAACGGCCGGACACCGTGGTGCTGGGCCTTGCCCGCGGCGGCGTACCCATCGCGGCGGCGGCAGCAGCCGGACTGTATCTTCCTTTTGGCGCCATCCTGGTGCGGAAGCTCGGCATTCCCGGCCGTGATGAGACAGCCTTCGGAGCCCTGGCCTGGTGCCAGGGGGACGTTGTCCGGATCGTCAACAGGCAGTTGAAGTCGCTGCTCCTGGCCCGAGGCATGACCGAGTCCTCCCTTGATGCGGTGGAGGCCGCCGAACGCGCTGAACTCAGCCGTCGTGCCGCCGGGTATCCGGGCATCAACCATCATCTGCGTGGCAAGAGCGTCATCCTGGTGGACGACGGCCTGGCCACGGGCGCCACCATGCGGGCCGCCGTCGAATCCGTCCGCGCGGCCGGTGCCGCAGCCGTCGTCGCCGCAGTCCCCGTCGCGTCGCTCGAAGCATCAACGTCGCTGTCCCGGGTGTGCGACGCCGTGTTCAGTCTGCACATCCCGGGCAAGTTCCACGCCGTGGGTGCTTTTTACCGGCATTTCGAGCAATTGACGGACGAGGATGTCATGGAACTGCTGAAGGGCACGGAAGGGCATTCCTAGCAACGCAGGAAGGGGCGCAGCCGGTGTGTCGGCTGCGCCCCCTTCTTTGGCTGGTTTTGGCTAGTGGTGTGTGCTGAAGCCGAGCGGACGGCCCTTGGTTTCCTTGGCCAGGATCACTCCTACAGCGGAGATGACGCAGAGGGCCATGATGTAGATGCCCACCGAACCGGACCACTTGGTCTGGTCAAGCAGCGCCTGCGCAATGGTCGGGGCGAAAGCACCGCCGAGGATCGCGCCGAGGGCATAGCCGATGGAGATGCCGGAGTAGCGGACCTGCGGCGGGAACATCTCGGCGTACATGGCGGACATGGGCCCGTAGGACAGTCCAAGGCCGATAGTCAGGACGAAGAGGGCCAAGCCATACAGCACGATGTCCTTGCTGTCGATGAGCGCGAACAGCGGAATCATCCAGGCAAACACCAGGGCGTAGCCCAGCAGGAACGTCTTGACGCGGCCGATCTTGTCCGAAAGCCAACCGCCCACCATGGTGAAGATGAGCCAACCGAAGGAGGCGATGGTGGTGGCAAGGAGGATCTGCGGCGTGGGCATCTTCAAGGCCTTGGTGGCGTAGGAGATAAAGAACGCGATCAGCAGGTAGCCCGCGGCGTTGTTGGCGATGAAGATCAGGGCCGCGAGGACCACTTCCTTGGTGTTGTGGCGGAAGAGCTCACGGAGGGGAGCCTTGCTTTCGGCCTTGCGCTGGGCGATCTCCTTGAACACCGGGCTTTCGCCGACCGCACGCCGGATGAGGTAGCCCACCACGATCAGCACCACGGAGAGCAGGAACGGAACGCGCCAGCCCCAAGCGGCGAAGTCTTCCTTGGACATGCCGGACTGGAGGAAGAACAGCAGGCCGGTAGCGAGGATCATGCCGATCGGTACGCCAATCTGCGGATAGGCGCCGAACAGCCCCCGCTTGGTGATCGGCGCATGCTCCACGGCCATGAGGGCCGCACCGCCCCATTCACCACCGGCCGAGAATCCCTGGACGACGCGCAGGAAAATCAGGAGCACCGGAGCCCACAAGCCGATGGCTTCGTACGTTGGCAGCAAGCCGATAAGGGCCGTCGCGGCACCCATCATCACCAGCGTCATGACCAGGACGGCCTTGCGGCCCACCCTGTCACCCAGGTGACCGGCAATGGTTGCCCCGAGGGGGCGGAAAAGGAAACTGATCCCGATGGTGGCGAAGGAGAGGATCTGCGCGACTCCGGGGTTGGACTTCTCCAGCGGCGTCAGGAACAGCGGCGACAACAGGGTGGCCGTGAGCTGGGCAAAGATGAAGAAGTCGTACCACTCAATGGTGGTGCCTACCAGGGTCCCGGCCAGGACGCGGCGCTCTTCGCGCTTGCTGCTGGGGCCTGACAGGGAGTCGACAGAGGAGGTTGCGGTCATTGGAACTCCAGTGGGTGTGAGTGACTCGTCGGCGTGTGACTTGCATTAACCGACAGAACGGTCAGTTAGGAAACTGTACTACACACTGTGACCGGAAGCACAGAGCTTCCGGGACATAGGATTGGTGGCATGAGTTCCCGCAGCGACGTCAAAGGACCGACGGAAGCACCAACCCAGGCTCCGCCGTCGCAAACCCTCTCCCGGGGAATCCGCGCACTGGAGATCCTGGCGGCCGCCGACCGGCCACTGACCATTGCCGAACTCGCCGAAGCACTGGGCGTGCACCGCTCCATCGCCTACCGCATCCTGCGCACGCTGGAGGACCACTCGCTCGTGTTCCGTGACGACTCCGGCCGGGTGCAACCGGGTGCCGGGCTGGCCGTTTTGGCCCGCGGCGTGTCCCGCAACCTGCAGGCCGCAGCCCTCCCCGAACTCACGCAACTGGCCAACACACTCCACATGACGGCCTTCGTTGCCGTGTGGGACCACCAGGAATGCGTCACCCTGGTCACGGTGGAACCCCGCCAATCCGGCGCGGCACTCGCCCAACACCCCGGAACCCGCCACCCCATCAGCACCGGCGCGCCGGGCATCGCCATCCAGTCGACCATGACCGAGGAACGCTGGCAGCAAGTAGGACCAGGCGTGCCGTACCGGGCTGAAGCACACGAAGCCAAGCGCGTCGGCTACGCCACCAGCCATGACGAAGTCATTGCCGGGTTGTCTTCCCTGGCGGCCCCCATCCATGTTCCCGGCGGACGGCCGGCCGCGATCGCCGTCGTCTATATCCGCCTGGACCAGGACGCGGACCAGGTGGGCAAGGCACTGGCGGCAAGCGCTGCGCGGATCGAAAGCCAGCTCGCCTGAAGTCATTCCCTCCAGGCCAAGGAGTGTGCCCCAGCACACAAGACCGCGGCCCAAGGGATTTCGAATACTCGTAGGAGGACAGGACCGTTTGGCCTGCCTCCGTAGAGTTTCGGAAGGAACCCCATGAGCGTGAATCTCCTTGACACGTCCAACTGGCTGCCGCTGGACGGCCTGGCCCCCGGCTTCGACGCCAACAAAGCCCCAACCGTCCAGGATCTGGCTGGCCGCCACCTCACCGTCAATGGCGACGGCGGCCCCATGACCTTCAGCTTCGACGACGAAGAAGTGAACTGGGCGGCCGCGGGACAAGCCGGCACTGCGCAGTACGAAGCGTTCCTGGTGGCCGAGGATCTCTATTACGCCCAATGGCACAGCACGGTGGAGCCAGGACTGGCGGTATCCCTCATCCTGGACCTGGCCAACGGACGCGCACTGTATATCGGCGCGCTGTTGGGACAGGCCACTCCCGGTACCACCGCAGTGCAGCACGATTTCCGGGCCGGCGTCCTTGAGGGGTACGCGACGGGCGGCGAACCGATCCAGGAAAGCACCGGCCTGATCGGCCGGCGCGTGGAATGGGTCTACAGCCCGGTCCACGCGTACGAACACGTCTACCTCAGCCCCACTTGGTACTCCTGGCAGTGTCTGGCGGGTCCCGAACGCGGACTGGCGGACACCGATTCCAACACCGTCTTCCACATCAGGCCGGGCATCTTCGTCTTCACGTGGCGCGAGAAGGTGATTCCGTGCGGATCGGTAACCATCGCCGACCACCGCGACATCAACGCCATCCGCTCCCATGGGAGCCTCTTCGGCTGGGACGAATCCGGGGTGGAACCCGTCCACTTCACGTTCGGCGCCCATGGCCGGCTGATCAGCGTCAGCCACCACAGCCCCGGACTGGACCCCGCACTCTAAAGCAAAAAGGCGTCCCGGCAGAATCTGCCGGGACGCCTTTTTGCTGCGGGGTTTCAGCTTTCCGAGCTGCGTTATTTCAGCTTTCCGAACCGTGCCCGATCCGGGCATAGAGCGCCGGCCGCGAGCGCCGCAGCCGCAAGCCCCAGATAATGCCAACCACTCCCGGGAGCAGCACCACCAGCGGGAGGACAAAGGTGGCAGTGGTGGACTCCGTTTGTCCCAGGAGGACGTTGAAGTTCGCCAGGATCAGCACGAACACCACCGCCAGCAGGATGAAGCCGAGGGCCGGTGCCACCACGCGGACCCACGGGCTGGCGCCGTGTGATTCCTTGCGGAAGAAGCCGATCACGGCGAGGGAGACAACCGTCATGAGCAGCACCAGCCCCATGGCTCCGCTGTTGGTCAGCCAGGTGAACATGGTGAGCACGGGGTACAGTTCCGCGAGTTCGGAACCGCTCCCGGCAATGGCGAAGGCAACGGTCACGACGACGGCGATCAGCGTCTGCGCCAGCGAACCGGCAAAGGGTGCCCCGCTGCCGGGACGGACCGCGGCGAGCGCTGCCGGAATAACCTGCTCGCGGCCCAGGGAGAAGAAGTAGCGGGCGACGGCGTTGTGGAAGCTCACCAAGGCGGCGAAAAGGCTCGTGACGAAGAGGACCTGCGCGATGTCGCTGAGGAGGACGCCGCCGTTGGTTCCCAGGAAGGAGAAGATCATGTCCGGGCCGCTGGTGGTGGCGGCCTCGACGACGGCGGACGGTCCCGCTCCCACGGTCATGGCCCAGGCGGAGACGGCATAGAAGAGCGCGATGATGGCGACGGCGGCAAAGGTGGCCCGCGCAACGGTGCGCTTGGGGTCCTTGGATTCCTCGCCATAGATGGCTGCCGACTCGAAGCCCATGAACGCCGCAATGCCAAAGGAAAGCACCGCTCCGATGCCCGGAACGAACAGGCTTTCCGGGCTGAAGGTCGCCGCGGTGACGCCTTCGGGGGCCACGGCCAGGCTCATGATGTCGTAGACAATGACCACCAGGAATTCCAGGGCCACCAGGATGCCCAGGACCTTGGCGGAAAGGTCCACTCGGTTGACACCCAGCCAGCCGACGATCGCGATGCAGACCAGCACGGGAATCCACCAGGGAACGGTAACGCCAAGACGTGCGGAGAGCAGCGAGGACACCGTGAAGCCGAAGAGTCCGTAGATGCCCACCTGCATCAGGTTGTAGGCCATCAGCGCTACAAGGGAGGCGCCTACCCCGGCGGGCCGGGAAATGCCCTGGGCAATGTAGGCGTAGAAGGCCCCGGCGTTGGTGACATAGCGGCTCATGGCGGCGTATCCCACGGCAAAGAGTGCCAGGATCCCGCCGAGGATGAGGAAGGACAACGGCACGCCGGTGACGCCCGTCACCGCGAACGTGGTGGTCACGCCACCGGCCAGGACGGTGAGCGGCGCCGAAGCCGCTATGATCATGAACGTCACGGCCGGAACGCCCAGACGCCTCTTGGTGGTGACGGACCCGGCGGTCCGGCCTTTCACGGGATTGTCCACGCTCATGTATGTGCTCCTGCCTCGATACCGCGGGAGATGGCGCGGTAGGTGTGGGTCATTCCGCAATCTTCCACCGGACAGGCAGCGCGTGACTTGTCTCACACGGCAAGGTGGTTGTCTGTCCACGCACGCCGCTGTGGCGCAAGGACGCGGTGTAGAATCGTGGGCAAGCTCACGTCCGGTCTGCGGCATCCCTTGCCGGTACCCAGCGGCACGGCGGGCCATTGAAAGGGAGCTTGATGACCGTCGCGGCTGATACCGGGCCAGCTACCGTGCAAACCATCGTCGCGGATTCGTTCCAGGAATGGAGCCGGGCGATTTCTGCCTCCTTCGTGCCTTTGCTGGCCAAGGGACCCCGCGGGGCCACCTTCCACGGAACCATGCGTGCCAGGGTCCTCGGCCAGATCTCCGTGGTGGAAGTCACCGCCGGACCCCACACTGTCCTGCGGACCCCCGAACTGATCGCCGGCTCCTCGGGACGCTACTTCAAGCTCAGCATCCAGCTCTCCGGTACAGGCCGATTGGTCCAGGATGAGCGCGAGGCGGTGCTCAACCCGGGTGACCTTTCCATCTACGACACCTCCCGTCCGTACCAGTTGACGTTCGACGACGACTTCCGCACTTTGGTGCTGATGTTCCCGCACGTCCTGCTGGACTTGCCGGCCGAAGCCATGGGCCATGTGACAGCCTTGCGGATCCCCGGCGATGAAGGCCTGGGCGAACTGATCAGCCCCTTCCTGGTCCGGCTCGCGGACAATCTTGAGGCGCTGTCCGGAACCAACGGACTCCGTTTGGTCCACAACGCCCTCGACTTGGTGACCACCCTCTTCAATGGCGAGCTGGACCAGCTGATTGAAACGGGCCGCGATCCGCACCTGCTCCTGCTCGGCAGGATCCACGACTACATCGAAGCCAACCTCGGCGATCCGGGCCTCTCCCCTGGGACCATCGCCGCCGCCCACTACATCTCCACGCGGCATTTGCATGACCTGTTCCAGGAAATCGGCACCACCGTTGCCGCTTCCATCCGGCAACGCCGTCTGGAACGCTGCCGGAGGGACCTGCTGGACCCGGTGCTGGCAGACCGTGCCGTGACCACCATCGCGGCGCGGTGGGGATTTACCGACGCGGCCCACTTCAGCCGGATCTTCCGGGCCGCTTTCGGGAACTCCCCCACCGGCTACCGGAGCAGCCACTGAGGTTCCACCGCCGCCGTCGAACCGTTCCGGCGGTTTGCCGCTAGGCAGCTGCGGTAGGCGCCGTCCCTTCATCGGCCAGTGCCGCCATTTCCTCCACCATGGTTTTCAGCAGCCGGGCCTCCAGCTCCCCGGCGGAAGGATCACCGGCGAGGTTCACCAGTTCACCAGGATCGGAGCGGTGATCGTAGAGTTCCACCACATCCGTGCCGAAGTAGCGCGTCAGGCGGCCCTGTTCGGTGATCACCGTCCGCATCCGCACAGGGCCCGGCAGTCCGTCCAAGCCGAACGGCTGCTCTTCCTCCACCAGCAAAGCCTGCCTGTGCCCGTGGACGCTGCCATTCAGCAACGGAGCCAACGAACGCCCCTGGATTCCCCGAAAACCCGTTGACCCCGCGAGTTCGAGCACGGTGGGGGCCAGGTCCGCACTGGAAACCAGGGCGTCCGTGCGGCCGGTGGCAGCTCCTGGAACGTGCACCACCAGGGGAACATTGGTCACTGCCCGGTAGTGGACAAAGTGCTTCAGCATCAGCCCGTGGTCGCCGAACAGATCGCCGTGGTCGCTCGTGAAGACGACGATTGTGTCCTCGGCCAGTCCCTGCCGTTCGAGTTCGTCCAGGATCCGGCCAATGTGCTCGTCCATCATGGTGATCAGGCCGTACTGGGCGGCTGCGGCGTGCCTGTACTGTTCGGCAGTGGCGGCCCAGGTCATGGTGGGATCGGGGTTCGGCGTGCCCCGGTGCTCGATCATGGTCCGGATGTGGCCCGGTGAGCGCGTGTGGTCCTGATCGAAGCCCAACGGCAACGGCATGTCCTCGGGATCGTACAGCTCCGAGTACCCCACCGGCGGGGAGAAGGGGTGGTGCGGATCCGGAAAGGAAACGAACATGAAGAAGGGCTGGTCCTGGCCCGCCGCGTCCTTGAGGTGCTCAATGGCCTTCTCGCTGACGTAGCTCGTGGGATGGGCTTCGGCGGGGATGGCCGTTTGGTACACCTGGTCCCAGCCGGTGAAGGTGCTGGCGGACCTTTCGGGACCGCCCAACGCCTCCGGGTCCACGCCACGTTCCCGCGCCCAATGCACATAGTGCCCGCCGGGACGGTCCCCATGGCCGATCACCAGGTCAACATGCTGGTAGCCGTAGTAGTCCGCGGGCAGGGGGATGAAGCGCTCATCATGGGCTTCCCGGTTTTCCCACTGGTCCCAGCCCGGCGCCAGGCTGCGGGCGCGGGCGTCGCCCACCGCCTTGTCCAGGAGCAATGGATCCGTCCGGCGGATCTCCTCTGCCTGGTGCGGTTCAAACTCCCAGCCCATGTTCTGGTGGTGGAGCTTGCCGACGCCGATGGTCCGGTATCCCCCGGAGGCCAGTGACCCCGGCACGGTTTGCGTCAGGGGGTCCAGGGTAATGCCGTTGCAGCGGGTTCCGTGAGCCGATGGCCAGCGCCCGGTCATGAGGCTGGCCCGGTTGGGCATGCACGTGGGGTTGGCCACCGTCGCATTCGTGAACACCATGCTCCTGGCTGCGAGCGCATCGAGGTTGGGCGTGCGGACCGTGCCGTTCCCGCCGAAGCCCAGGTGGTCCGCCCTGAGCTGGTCCGCGATGAAGAACAGCACATTGGGCCGGCGCCGCGTTCCCTCCGGTGTGGCGGCCCTCATGCGGGCCTCTTGATCATGGACAGCACCTCGGTGCGTTGCTGGGCGAACGCCGGCAGCGAGCGCGTGGTGATTTGGTCGCGCGGAGCCGGGAGGTCGACGTCGACGATCCGGTGCACCCGCGCCGGACGGGACCCGAGGACCACTACCCGGTCGGCGAGGTACACGGCCTCGTCGATGTCGTGGGTGACAACCAGGATGGTCATGTTGAAATCCCGGCGGATGGTCAGGCACAGGTCTTCCAGGTCGAACCTGGTTTGTGCGTCCACCGAGGCGAACGGTTCATCCATGATGAGGATCTCCGGCCGGTAGGCCAGTGCCCTGGCTATCGCCACGCGCTGTTGCATGCCTCCGGACAGTTGCCACGGGTATTGGTTGTGGGCGTGGGAAAGCCCGACGGCGGCCAGCGCACTGTCGCAGCGCTCCTTCAGTTCCGCTGCGGGCAGCTTGAGGTGCTTCAACGGCAGCACGAGGTTCTTGCGGACGGTCAACCACGGCATGAGGGAACGGTTGTAGTCCTGGAACACCAGGGCCATTTCCGGTGGCGGCCCGCTGATCGTCCGTCCATCGATGGCGGCCCGGCCACTGCTGGCGGGGTGCAGGCCGGCCAAGCACTTGAGCAGTGTCGTTTTGCCGACGCCCGAGGGACCCACGATGCAGACGATCTCGCCCGCATCCACCGTGAAGGTGAGGTCTTCGATGACCGTGCGGGCCTTCTCGCCGCTGCCGTAGGTCTTGGCGAGGTGGGAAACGTCCAGCCGTGGTACGGCGGAGGCTTTGTGCTGCTGGCTTGCTTCTGGTTGCCGGGTGGCTTCTGGTTGCTGCTGCATGGCTGACTTTCTGTTCTGGAGGGGAAGCGTTGGTGACTGCCGGTTGCTCATGCGGCACGCGCCATGGCCCGGGAACCGATGTACCAGGACAGGACCTTGCGCTTGATGAGCGCAAAGACCACGTTGACCACGAACCCGATGACGCCCAGGAGCAGGATTCCGGCCCACATATCGGCGGTCATGAAGCTTTGCTGGGCAAGGAGGGTCATGGCCCCGATACCTTGGGAGCTGCCAAGCATTTCGCTGGCGATCATGACGATGAACGCCACTTGCAGGCTCACCTGGAGCCCGGAGAAGATCTGCGGTGCGGCTGCAGGCAGGAGGACGTTGACCAGCCGCTCCTTGCGGGTCAGCCGGTACACGCGGGCCACATCCTTCAAGTCACTCCCGACTCCGCGGATGCCGTCCACGGTGGCGATCATGGTGGGGAACAGTGCGGCCAACGCGATGCTGGTGACGCGCATCTGGGTACCGAAGCCGATCAGCGAAATGAAGATCGGTACCAGGGCGACGGGCGGAATGCCCCGCAGGAAGTGGATCAGGGGATCCACCATCCAGCGCACCTTCGGGAGCAGCGCCGTGGCAAATCCCAAGGCAACCCCGCCCGCGGCCGCAATCACGAAGCCGATGAACAGGTTGCCCAGGCTCAGCAGGACATCCGACTGGAAGTGGTCAAAGAGCCACAGCTGTTGGAACCTCACCAGGATGTCCTGCAGGGGCGGGAAGAAGGGGTCGATTGAGCCGGCGGACAGGAACCACCATGCCAGCAGCAGGAGCACCGGAGTGCCGGCTCCGATCAACCAGTTTCGAAGGGTCAGGGATTTCATCAGGGCACCACTTCCCGGTAGGACTCATGCCAGTGCAGGACCCGGCGTTCCGCCAGCCTGGTGGCACCTTGGAACAACAGGCCGAGGATGCCCAGGACGATCACCAGCGCGTACAACGTGGCGTAGTCCCCGGCGGCCTGGGCCTGGTAGATGCTCTGTCCCAGTCCCGGGCCGCCGCCAAGCAGCCCTGCAACCACCGTGACCACCAGGGCTGCAGGAGCCGCCACGCGCATGGCCGTTCCGATGTAGGGCAGGGCGCTGGGCAGGACCACGCGGAAAAGGATCTCGACTCCGGACATTCCGTAGCTGCGGGCAGTATCGCGGGCCACGGGATCGGTGCCCTGCACCCCATCGACGGTCTGCATGACGATCGGCAGGAAGCAGCCGAACACCACCAGGAACAAGGACATTTGGGCGGTGGGTCCCAGGACCAGCACCGCCAGCGGCAGGACCACAATCGGCGGCACGGGCTTGAGGAATTCAAGGACCGCCAGGGTGGCGTAGCGGATGGTCTCGAAGCTGCCCACGAGCAGGCCGAGGATGACGCCCGCTACGGCTGAAACAGCCAGGGCGAAGAGTGCTATCCCCACCGTTGATCCAAGGGCGGACCAGAAAGTTCCCGAGCCGAGTATCCCTGCCAGCATCGCGAAGACCGTTGTGGCCTGTGGCAAAGCGTTCCCGGCCACCTGGGCTGTTGCCAGGACTTGCCACACAACCAAGGCTGCCGCAATTCCGGCCGCACTGTAGGCCAGTGGCCGCATTGACGTTTTCATGGTGAGTCTCCCGTTGCCCCGCCGGACCTACTTTCCAAAGATGAGGTCGCCCGGCAGCTTTACCGGCGCACTGAGGAAGCCAAGGTCGGCAAGGTTGGTGTTGGCACGCTCAATGTCCTCGATGCGGACCTCTTCCGGCCAGTAGTTGACGGCACCGGACTTCACCACGTCCAAGGGAGTCTTGGTGATCTCCGCGCTGAGCTGCTGGGCTTCGTCCGTGTGGCCGTTGGCGTAGGCGTTGGCCTTGTAGATGGCGGTCTTGAAGCCTTCCAGGGCTTTCTGCTTGCCCTTGACGGTGTTCGCCCCGGAAACCCAGAGTCCGATTGCCCCTTCCTCGAAGAACTTGACTCCGGGCGAGGCAAGGAGGCGGTTGCCTTCGGAGACGGCCTTGGAGGTAAACGGCGCGACGAGGGAGGCTGCGTCAACCCGACCGGAGTTCAAGGACTGGAGCGCGGAGGAGGGATCAAGGACCATCCAGTTCACTTTGGCGGGGTCGCCGCCGTCGTCCTTGATGAGCTTGCTGACCGTGACTTCGAGCTGGGCCTTGCGGGCCGGTACGCTGACGTTCTTGCCTTCCAGGTCCTTCGGCCGGGAAATGCCGGAAGCCTTCTGGACCAGGAGACCGGTGTCATCCACGCGGTTCAGCTCGGTGCCTTCGCTGGCTCCGTCCTTGTATCCATCGGCGGCAGCAACCACCTTGAGCGGCACATTCTGGCTCAGGGCGTTCAGCAACGGAATCGACGGCGTGTACGTCAGGTCGAGTTGGCCGCTTTGGGCTGCCGCGATGCCGGCGGGCGGGTTGGCAATAACAGAGAGCTCCACGTCGAGCCCCTGTTCCTTGAAGAAGCCCTTGTCGATGGCGAGCTTGATCCCTGCGTCGGAACCAATGCCGATGGTCCCTACCTTGAGCGTGGTGGTGCCATCGGCCGCTGCGGTTGCCGACGGACCGGACGAGGTGCCGCAGGCGGCCAGGGACATGGAGAGCAGGGCGGCCAAAGCCAACGGAAGTGTGCGTTTCATGGGGATGCTCCTTGGGTTACGAACGGTTGGAAGAACTGGAGAATTGCCCAGAAGCGGTATCTGGGGTGGTGGACTGGTGGACGATGCGTCCGCCCGCCACGGTGAGCCTTGTCCCGGCGTGGAGGAGCGCTTCGATCTCCTCGTCGTCCGGCCAGGGACGGGACAAGAGGCAAAGGTCTGCCACCATTCCCGGCAACAGCGAGCCTTTGAAATGTTCTGCGTGGTCCTGCCACGCCGCTTTGCCGGTCATGGAGGCAAGGGCCTGCAGCCCGGTGATCCGTTCGGGGTCGGCAGGATCGCCGGGGGTTGAAGCCGTTCCCCTTCGAACGGCGGCCACGATGGTGCGCCGCCAGTCGGGGCTGGTCACGGGCGCGTCCGAGGCCAGGTTGAACTGCAGGCCGGCATGGAGGGCAGAGCGGAGGGGTTGGTGGCGGGTAAAGCGTTCCTCGCCCAGGACTGCGCGCATGATGTCCCCCGCCTCGGACCGGATCAGCGGGTTGGTGCTGTAGCCGATGCCGTTGTCCGCCATGGTGGAGAGGGTGCCGGAGTCGCTGAAGGACCCATGGATGACGTAGTGCCTGGCATCCCCGGCACGGTTGCCCGCGGCGAGGATGGCCTCCACTCCCGCGCCGGTAGCGGCGTCGCCCGTGGCATGGATACCGGCTTGAAGGCCTGCCGTGTCGATCAGGCGCAGGATCCGGTGCAGTTCGGCAACCCTCTCAGCGTCGGTGCCGCCCTGGATCACCAGGCGTCCGTGCGTGCAGGCCTTTCCGTAGGGTTCGGTCATCCATGCCGTGCCGCTGCGCGGAATACCGTCGGCGAAGACCTTCACGCCGGCTATCCGCAACTGGCGGGGGTCGATTCCCCTGGCCGAATAGGCATCGGCCAGGCCGCTGCCCAGGCCCTCTTCCACCGCTTGGGCGGTAGCACCGCCCGTCCCCGCGAACAGCATCAGGACGTTGATCCGCAGGGTGAGCAGCTCCGCCACGGCCAGGTCGCCCAGCAAGCCCAGGGCCGCCGTCGAGCCTGCCCCGTCCATGAGTCCGGCACTGGCGGGACCGAGTCCGGGATCGGTGAGTGACGTGATACCCAGCGAGTGCAAGTGTTCCTGGAAGCGCAGCAACGCGGGCCGCAGGGTTTCCTCCGGCACGGGAGGCAGGGCACGGGAGATGAGTTCCATGGCCCCGTCCTGGAACAACCCGGTGGGGCTGCCGTCCGATGCCCGGACCACCACGCCGCCGTCGACGTCCGCGGTGGCCGCAGTGACGCCCGCCAGCCGGAGCGCTTCGCTGTTCGCCAGCAGTTGGTGTCCGGTTTGGTCGAACGCCACCACCGGCGTCCCGGGCCGGGCGTCGAGCAATTGCCCGTTGGCCGCACCGAGGACCACTTCGTCCCAACCGTGGGCGCGGATCCAGCCGTCCGCACCCACGGGTGCGGACTCGATGACCTTGACCACGGCGGACCAGTCGGGTGCCGCCGTGGCGTCCAGGCGGAGGTAACCATAGGAGGCCATGGCAGCGGAGACGAAGTGGAGGTGTGCGTCGTTGATGCCGGGAATCACGGCTCCGCCTGCAGCGTCGACCTTCACTGTGCCAGGACCGGTCATGGCATCGACGCCTTCGCGGCCCAGCGCGGCCACCAGGCCGTCTTTGATGGCGACAGAGTCGGACAGGCTGCCGGGATTGCTCGGGTCCATGGTGTGGACGTCTGCATTGACGATCACCAGATCGGCGAATTCTTGCATCGGGTCTCCTCAGGTTTCTGCATCCGAAATGTGATGCAGGCAACGTTCCTGAAAGAAGTATGTCGCTTGACTAGGTCACTTGACTAGGTTTTCGGCTAAAATTTCTTTTGGAGGTCATTTCCACCCTGCCCGGCGGCGCCGAAAGCGGGCCCGGGCGGACACCGCCTAGGATCGATGGGACCGGCTGTTGGCATGACCGGTCAGAACTTGAGGAGAGGGGCCGAGCATGGCCAGGGTTCCCGCCGAGGAACGGCGACTGCAGTTCGTGGAGGCAGCGGCACGGGTCATAGCCCAGGACGGGCTGGCCTCAGCGACCACGCGGCGGATTGCCAGCGAGGCAGATGCCCCACTGGCAGCGCTCCACTATTGCTTCCGCAATAAGGACGAACTCCTCGAAGAGGTCTACAACTTCCTGAGCAGGGACTATGCCAAGGCCCTGGAACCCGTGGCGGACCCCGGCCTGGGACTGCGCCCCATGATCGCCGCACATGCCAGGCGCATCTGGAGCCGCATGCTGGAAAACCCGCACGAGCAGGTAACCACCTTCGAGCTGCTCCTCAGGCGGTACCGTGTGGAGGCTGTAGACCAGCCCCAGGCCCTGCTCATGAACCGTTCAATGTACGACGGCTGGGTCAACTCCACCCTGGAACTGTTCCGGAACGCGGCCCAGGCCTCCGCCGAGCCGCTCCCGCACAACCTGGAAGACATTACCCGGTTGTTCATCTCCGGCATCGACGGCATCAGCATGCAACACCTGGCGGACCCCGATGAGGACCGTTCGCTGCGGCTGGTGGAACTCATGGCCCGTTCATTGGCGGCCGGGCTGGACTACAGCTGAGTCAGGCTGCGCTCTTGCGGCGCAGGACCAGCCACGTCACCAGCCCCAGCACCAGCAACCCGAGTGCCGCGGCCATGGACACCAGGAACGCTCCCCCTGGTCCCTGGTCCTGGGCCAATTGCCCACCCAGGTAGGCGCCCAAGGCTGTTCCGGCCACGATGCCGCTTGCAAGGGCCGTCATCACCGTGGCCATGCGACCATTCGGTGCAACCAGACCACCAATGCTGAAGACGGTCACCATCACCGGCCCCACCGGAATGCCGAGCACCAGCAGCACCACAACCATGGACCACATTCCCGTGGGCAGGAGCAGCAGGAGTGACAAGGCGCACATTGCCAACGCGGCAGCCACCCACCGCGCGGGGAGTCCAAAACGCTGCGGCCAGAAGGCCACGGACAACGCGGCCACGGCCGAACTGAGGCCCATCACGGCATACAGGAGGCCGGCGACCTCCGCCGTGGCGAACTCTGCCCCGAAGGCACTCAAACCGTTCTGGGTTGCCCCGAAAAACGTGCCCATGCACACCATGGGCAGCACCGGAACCGCCACCACGGCCAGTGCGCGGCGGCTTCGGTTCTGTGGTTCGGAGCTTACGACGCCGGAACGTGGCTTCCGTGGGTGCGGGACCACCGCGAGGTGGCTCGGGTGGACGGCAAACGCCGGGACCAGGGTGATGGTCATGATGGCCGCGAGCGCCAACGGCAGCCACGGAGCCACCAAGCTCGCGAGGAGACCCACGAGCGCAGGACCCAGGACGAAGGTTATTTCGTCGGCGGTTCCCTCATAGGACAGGGCGGTGTCCAGATCAGCGCGGTTGGCAGCGACGCTTCGATGGCCGGCAACCGGCGCGGCGAGGTTGCGCGTGGTGAGGGCCATCCACCGCACGCGTGCCATGGGACCCACCTGGGGACAGCTCGCACCGGCAATGAAGGCTGCCACCAGCACAGCCACGGCATCAAGGGGCGAGGCGTAGGCGGGAGTGAGATAGGCGGCGCCCAGGAGTCCTGCAACCGCCAGGGTGTTGATCACTGCGGCAACAAGCAACACGGTTCGCTGGCCTGCCCGGTCAGCGAGGGAACCCAGCACGGGGGCTCCTATGGCGGAACCAATCCCCACCGCTCCCGCAGCCATGCCGCCAATGGCATAGGAGTGGCTCACCGCCGTGACAAGGGTCAGGGTACCGACCGTCAGCATCGCCAAGGGCAGCCTCGCAAAGAGGCCCAGCGGCAGGAAACCGGGGCCTGCGAGCTCGGGAAGCCGGGCGAAACGGCCGGGCAAGCGGGAAGGCCGCGGTGTGGGCGTGCTGTGTGGCGCGGGCATCGGCTGGGAGGCCAAAGAAGATTTTTCCATCATTCCGGGTTCGCTAAAGTTTGCGCATCGTCCCTCCTCCCGATGCGCGCAACCCGGTGTAACGAACCAAGTCTATCGGATACTGCCTCAGACGGGCATGGCCTCAACGATCTTCACGCTGGAGCCGTGCCGGCCTTTGACGACTTGGAGCTGGCTGGTGATCCGCTGCTTCATGTCCGCGACGTGGCTGACCAGGCCCACAACCCTGCCGCCGTCGCGCAGTCCTTCCAGCGCATCCATGACCTGCTCCAGCGCCTGCTCGTCCAGGCTTCCGAAACCCTCGTCAACGAAGAGCGTCTCGATGTCCACTCCCCCGGCTTCCTGTTGCACAACATCGGCCAGACCCAGTGCCAGGGACAAGGAGGCCATGAACGATTCGCCCCCGGACAACGTAGATGTATCGCGTCGTTGGCCGGTCCACTCGTCTACCACTTCCAGGCCCAGGCCGGACTTTTGGTTGCGGGCCGCCCTGGCATCGGTGTGGTGGAGGGTGTACCGGCCATCGCTCATGGTCACCAGGCGCTCCGATGCCGCAACGGCCACCTGCTCCAACCGCGCGGCCAGCACGTAGCTGTTCAAGCTCATGCGGTAGGTATTCTCCCCGGCACCACGCAGCGTGTCCGCCAGGCCCGCCAGGAGGCGGGCGCGTTCACGGGGCTCCTGTCCGGTGAGGGTCAATTGCTGGTACTCGTCCCTGATCCGGCCGAGCGTCTGCACAGCCTTCCCCGCGAGGCTGGCTGACACGGCGAGCTCCTTGGCGGTGGTGGCCGCCTGCGCGGCTTCCCCGGCGGCACCGGCAAGCTCCGCCTCCGCAAGGGGCAGTTCGCCAATACTCGCCTCCTTGCCTGCCAGGATGAGGTCTTCGGCCGCGAACAATTCCTCCAGGCGGGCGGTTTCATTCTCGAAATCGGACAGCGCCGTTTCAAGGGCAAGGACGTCGGATGGCGTGAGAAGTTCCCTCCGGGCGTCCTCCGCCGAGCCGAACCCGGCCTCGGGCAAGGCCTTGTCCAGTGCGGCGAGGGCGTCGGCGCTGGCGCGCTGCGCCTGTTCCACTTCCTGCCCGGCGGCCACGGCCGACTGCAGGAGGCGCTGTTCTTCCGTGAGGGCCTCCAGCCGGGTCCGCAGGCTCGGAAAGCCTTGCTTGAGGCCCGCCAGATCAGTCTGGATCGCGGTGTGTTGTTCCTGGAGGAGCTCGGCAAGCGAGGCAGCCTGCTCAGCGGCTGCAACTGATGAGCCATGTTCTTCGCGGTGCGCGTCCGCCCGGCGGCGCAACTGCTCCAGCCGGTCCTGCTGGGACTCCAACTGCAGGGCAGCCTCCCGCGTGGCCGATGCTTCTGCCTTGGCAGACTCGGCGAGGGACTCTGCTTCGGCGGCGTCCACGGCTCCGCCCCGGGCGGCCAATGCGGCAAGCTCCTGTTCGGAGGAAGACAACTCGGCGGCCAGCCGGGCAAGGACCTTCTCGCTGGCTTCAAAGCGTTTGCGGGCCTCGTCCTCGTCCTGGGCGAGGGACAGGGCTGACTGCGCGGCCGAGGCAGGATGGGGGTGTTCCGCGCTGCCGCACACCGCGCAGGCTTCCCCGTCCACCAGGGCTGCGGCGAGTTCGCCCGCTGCGTTGGCCAGCCTGGCCTCACGGAGGTCCAGCCATCCTTGACGGAGATCCTGCGATGCCGTCCGTGCTTGGGCGTGCCGTCCTTCGGCAGCATCACGTTCCGCTGCTGCCCGGGCATAGCGGCCCGCCACCTCCACCACTTCCAGGGCAGCAGCGGCCGCCCGTTCTGCGTCGCCGGCCTTCGCGGCCAAGGGCTCCAGTCGTGCGATGTCCGCAAGAAGCGCGGACTCCTG
The DNA here is from genome assembly GCF_044748465.1 of Paenarthrobacter sp. NPDC089988. Lineage (NCBI taxonomy): Bacteria > Bacillati > Actinomycetota > Actinomycetes > Micrococcales > Micrococcaceae > Paenarthrobacter > Paenarthrobacter sp. NPDC089988. The sequence goes on along the minus strand of NZ_JBIVGD010000001.1, from coordinate 61,732 downwards.
GACCGCCAGGGCCTTCAGCGCCTCCTGGGCTTGTTCGGCCGCGGCGTCGGACGTGGTCCGTTCTGCACGTTTGGCCGCTATCCTTCCGGCGATGTCCTCCATGCGCTGTTCATCGGACACTCGCGCCTCCACCAGGGCAATGGTGGTCTTGGTCGATTCGAGTGCGACCTCGGGGATCGCATCGCCGAGGCCCGCTTCCTGGAGCAGCCCATGAATTTCGCCAGACCTGGCGCTGGCCGCCAGGCAGGCGCGCGCGGCGTTGTCCGCAGCGTCGAGCTGCCCCTTGAGGACTGCAGCCCGGCGGTGCCTGCCGAGCCGCTCCTTGTCTTCCAACGCCCTGGGTGCTGCAAGCTCCAGGAGGACGCGCCGTTGCATGGCCGCGGCCAGCCTTCCGTGACGCCGGGCCTTGTCCTGGTCCTCGCGGAGCTTCTCCGACAATCGGGCCGCATGGGCCTCGGCTGCCTCGGCTTGGAGCCCACGGCGGTCCCGTTCTGCGGCGGTTTTCGTGCCGAGGGCCTCGAGCCAAGCCTCAGGAGAGGTGTCCGCCGGTGACGCTGCGGCTCCGGTTCCTTCCGGAACGTCCTGCTCCATGCCAAGCGCTTCGCATTCGGCAGTGGCCCTGCCAAGCAAAAGTTTCAAGTCCGCCGTGTTGTCCTCGACGGCCCGGGCAGCCTCGGCAGCCATGCGGGCAAGCTGCTTTTCGACGGCTTCGAAACGCTCCGTGCCAAAAAGCTTCTGCAGCAGGTCCAGGCGGTCCGAGGCCTTGGAACGCAGGAAAGCAGCGAAGTCCCCTTGGGGAAGCATCACTACCCGGGTGAACTGTTCCCTGTCCATGCCCAGGACGTCGGACAGCTCGGTGCCCACTTCATCATTGCGTGAGGACTTTTCCTGCCACGCTCCGCCTGTGCGCTCCCGGAGGAGGGTCTTGGCCTGTTGCGTCGTGTAGCCGTTGCGGCCGCGCGCGCTGGGCCGGTCCCACGCGGGCGAACGGGTTACTTCAAACCGACGCCCACGTGCGGAGAACTCGCACACTACCCGTGGCTCCGCCGCCGGAGCAGCGTGATCGCTCCGGAGCCGTTTACCTTCCTGGCGGGCGCCGGGCACCGAACCGTACAGGGCGAAGCAAATGGCGTCCAGGATGCTGGTCTTGCCCGCACCCGTGGCGCCGTTGAGCAGGAACAGTCCCTGGGCACCCAAGTGATCGAAATCGATGCTCTGGGGTTCGGCGAATGGTCCGAAGGCTTCAATCTCCAGGCGATGGATTCTCACAGTTCTGCCTCCTCCACACGCACAGCTTCAAGCGCTTCCCGCAAGGCCGCGTCCTCGATGGTTCCGGGACCGTGGCCGCGGACGTGCTCCAGGAAGCTGCAGCAGACGCCAAGATCGTCCTCCGCAGCGGCCAAACGGCTGCTGTACGTGGCCTGGGCTGTTGCCTCCACGCCCTGGGGATCGAAGGCCAGGACCAGCGTGTCCGGGAAGCGTGCACGGAGCTGCTCCATGGCCTGGACCGGACGCTGTGCATCGGTGAGGGTGATCTGGCAGAACGCCCCTTCCGCCCACTGGTGGTCCGGCGACCCGAGCAGTTCGGTCAGCGTTCCGCGAAGGACGGCCAGGGTCCGTGGAGCGTCCCAGACCACCTCGCGGACATCCACAAGGCCATGGGCATCCACGTCAACAAGCCAGGCGCCCTTCCGGTGCTTGGCCTCGGAAAACGAATACGCCAGAGGTGAGCCGGAGTAGCGCACGTGTGGCGCCAACTGCTGCCTGCCGTGCAAATGGCCCAGTGCGGTGTACCCAAAATCCTCGAACAGGTCCAACGGCACGGCTCCGAGACCACCGATGCTGAGGTCCCGTTCGCTGTCCGAGGCAATGCCCCCGCTGGCAAAGGTGTGCGCCAGAACCACAGGGAACACGGGGCCGGCCTTCCGGCGCTGCGCAATATCCTGGCGGATCCGGTCCGTTGCAGCCTTGGTGACGTCGAAGTGGTTGGCATCCTCCACGCCGAGGCGGTCGGCCACCAGGCGCGGCTCAAGGTATGGGATGCCGTAGAGGGCGACTATCCCCTCCCCTTCCGACCCGGGGGCGCCTGGCAGTACCACTGGAGTGTCCAGGTCCTCGATGCGCGTCCTCAAGTGCACTCCCCCGCGTTCCAGCAAGCGGGAAGCGAAGCCGAGCCTGATGGCGGAGTCATGGTTGCCGCTGGTCAGCACCACGCTGGCTCCCGCCCCCGTGATCCGGACCAAGGCCTCGTCCAGCAGGCTCACTACATCGAGCCCGGGCAAGGCGCGATCGTAGACATCACCGGCGATCAGCACGACGTCAACTGACTCGGCCTCCACACAGGCCACCAGTTGGTCCACGAAGCTGCGCTGGGAATCGAGCATGCCGACGCCGTGGAAGGACCGCCCGAGGTGCCAGTCCGAGGTATGAAGTAACCGCATATTTTCAAGCTAACGGTGGGCACCGACAATAAAGCGAAGGCTGGCCGCCCGCCGTCGAACCCGTCCTGTTACTGGCCTTTCCTGCCGTCGAAGAAGTCGCGCGCGTCGTCCGCGGACTGTGCCGCGCCCGCCGGCTTGGCCGGAACGTCAGCGGGCGCGGCCACGGGAGTTCCATCGTCCTGGACGTCCAGGTCATCGTCGCCGTCTTCCGCCTCCGGTGCCTCATCCATGGCTGGCTTGGTGGCGGCGGCGTCACTGAAGCCACGGAACACGAAGCCTGCGAGCGCGGCGCCCAGCAGCGGGGCCACCCAGAAGAGCCACAGGCCCTCAAGGGCCCACGAGGGGCTGAAGAACGCCTGCCCGGTGGCGCGGGCGGGGTTGAACGGGAGGTTGCCTACAACCTCGCCGAACTGCAGCAGCACGGCAGTGGCGAGGCCCACGGCGAACGGGGCAAGCGCCGGAACCGCCCGGCGTCCTGCGGTGGCGCCCAGGAAAACGCCCACCAGGAGGGCCGAACCGATGACCTCAACCAGCAGCACGCCCGCCATTTGGGTCTGCGCAGCGGAGTGCTCGCCGAAGCCTGCCGCAACCGTTCCAAGGGCCGCACGGGGATCGGACAGGACGGGGGTAGCCAACACCACGAAGTAGACCAGGGCGGCACCGATCACGGCACCCACCACCTGCGCCACCACATAGGCCAGGGCGGCGACGGCACGGATGCGTCCGGCGATGAGGTTTCCCAAGGTGATGGCGGGGTTGAAATGCCCGCCTGAAACATAACCGAAGGCAATCATCGCGGCGGCGACCGCGAGGCCGGTTGCCAAGCTGGCCGGCATGGGCCCGGACTGCGGGTTCAGGAAGATCTTCACGCCGGCCGCCACAAGCACCAGGAACATGCTTCCCAGGGCTTCGGCTCCCAGCCGGGCCATCAATCCGGGCGAATGCTCTGCGGGGGCTGGGACGGGTGAGGACATGGCGAAGGATTCCTTACGGTTGGGGGCAAAAACCTTGAGTATCTTGCCAATGAAGTCTGGGGAGATGCTGGGTGGTCCGGGCCGCGGTGCCGTTTTGAGCCTACCCGCCCAAAGCAATGGCGGCGATGGCCGAAGCGCCGAGTCCCACCACGGCGGCGGTACTGAGCAGCATCAACCACGCGGGCGGCGCGGTGTTGCCGGCGTGCAACTCCCGTGAGCGGATCCACACCGCACAACCCCAGACGATGGTCGCGGCGGCGGCCATGAGCGCGCAAATACCCTCGTAATCGAGCCCCGGGACGCCAGGAACATGCGGACCCGGCGCCGCGGACAGCCACCGGCGCCAGATGAACAGGTCCACCACCACCAGCGAAATCAGCGTTCGGCGCCACGCCAGCGTGGTCCGTTCCGGCTGCAGGCCGGGATCGCGGGTTTCCAGGCTCACAACTGCACCCGGGGAGCAGCAGCCATCACCGGGCAACCAGGATCAAGACGGCAAAGGCGAAGGCGGCCACGGCAACCACGATCGTCATGAAAAGCATCACGCGGGAGAACGGCAGCGCCTGGTCGTTGCGCATGGCCGCTTCCATCTGGCCCCAGCGGCGGTAGGAAAGGACGGCGAGCCCGGCACCGATGACGGACAACACCACGCAAAGGACCAGGCGGACGGGTTGCGGGGCAATGTTCGGGGCAAGCTGGTCAATCGCCACAGCGCCGGCGAGCAGGGCCAGCGAGGTCCTGATCCAGGCAAGGAACGTGCGCTCGTTGGCAAGGGAGAATCTGTAGTCGGGCGTTTTGCCGGTCCGTCGCCAAGCGGGTTCACGCACGTTCTTACTCCAGTTTCCCTAGGCCTGCGCAGCCTCCCCACCATATCAGCGGGGCTTGGCGGGCACGGTAAGTTACTGGCATGAGTGTTGCAGCCCCTACCTTCGAATCCCGCGTCCACGCCACCCTGTTGGGAGGCGCTTTGGGCGATTCCCTCGGATACGCCGTGGAGTTCGACGCCCTCCGCGCCATCCGTGCGAGGTTTGGTGATGCGGGCCTCACCTCTTTTGACCAGCTCGACGGCGGCAGCCACTTTTCGGACGACACGCAGATGACGCTATACACCGTGGATGGCCTGGTGGAAGCGCTCGAATGGGCCAACGACGGCGTGGCCGCCGACGAGATCGCGTGCCTCTGGTTGGCGTACCTGCGCTGGCTGGCCACCCAGGACGTTGCAGCTTCCCCGGCAGCACCGGTCCCGCAGCCCCGGTGGATCGATGGGCAGGAAGTCCTGAAGCACCGCCGGGCACCCGGCAACGCCTGCCTGGGTGGCCTCGCTTCCGGGGAAATGGGAACGGCAGCCAGGCCGGTCAACCCCGATTCCAAGGGCTGTGGCACGGTGATGCGTTCAGCCCCCTTCGGCTTGATCCCGCATATCTCCCCCGAGGCCGTGGCCAAGCTCAGCATGGACGCCGCCTCCCTCACCCACGGGCACCCTGCAGCCCGGTTGGGGGCCGCCGTGTTCAGCCTCGTGATCCACCACATCGTGGCCGGCAGCGATGTGCGCACGGCCACTACGGCTGCGTTGGAGTACGTCGACGCCCTCCCGGCGAAGGCCCCCGAGTTGGGCGGGCGGATCACGGAAGCGCTGCGGCTGTCCGCTGAAGGCATCACCCTCGGTCCCGAAGAGTTGACCACGGCGCTGGGTGAGGGCTGGGTCGCCGAAGAAGCCCTCGCCGTCGGGCTTTACGCAGTGCTCTCGACCTCGGGCGGCACGCCGGCGGAGCATTTCCGAGGGGCCATCGCCGTGGCCATCAACCACAGCGGCGACAGCGACTCCACGGGGTCAATCGCGGGGAACATCCTTGGCGCCCTCTATGGCGAAGAGTGCCTCCCGGCAGACTGGATGGAAGCACTGGAAGCGCCGGAAGTCATCCGTGGCATGGCCAACCGCCTTCTGGCAGTGTCTACCGGCTGAGGTTCCCCTGCGGGCTAGCGACCGCCCACCATCTGGAGGAATTCGCCTTCGGACACCACTTCGATCTGCTGGCCCTTGGCATGCAGTTCCAGCACCCGCTTTGCTTTGCCTGTCAGCCGCCCTGCCCGCAGGTCGCCGGCGTCGAATCCATCGCCCACCACCAGGACGGTGGTGCGGGCCGTCACCCGGCTTTCGGGACGGGCACCCATGTCCGCGGCACGTGACTTGGCCTCGGGTCTGGTCATGGCGAGGTCGCCGGTGAACACCACGGTCTGGCCGAACAGCGGATGTCCCGGCTCGGCGCTGGGATTGGGAAGCGGGTTGGGGCCCTCCTCCGGCCAGGCCGACCAGCCCCGGACCACTGCCCCACCCAGTACCTGTTCAGCAGTGCTCATGGCTCCGGGCGCCGCCACCTTTGCCGCAAGCGCGGCCAGGGTGGCCTTGGACAGGCTCGTGGCAGGATCGAAAGCCGGCTGCCTGGGCAAGGCCAGTCCCAGTGACAAGTACAGCTCGGCAATGCTGTTGGCATTGTTGCGCCGGGCAATATCGACCAGGATTCCGGCGCAGGCGCGGGCGTCCTCCGTGGCGTCGTGGTGGTTGACCAGCGGCACTCCGGCCTCTTCCGCGGCGTAGGGCAGCGAGTTGGACACCAGCGAGTAGCACCGGCGGGACAACATGACGGTACAGACGTACTCGTAGGCCGGGCCGGGCAGGCCCGAAACTTCCAGCCCCGAACGGATGACGCCCAGATCGAAGGCCGCGTTGTGGGCGGCGAGGACATCGTTTCCAATGAACGCGCCGATTTCGGGGAACAGCTCACCGAACCGCGGCTTGCCGGCAACGTCTTCGGCACGGATACCGTGGATGCGGGTGTTGTGGAACTCGAAATGGTCGTGGTTTTCCGGTGGGCGCATGAGCCAGGAGGCCTCTTCCACCACCACGCCGTTGCGGACTTTGCTCAGTCCCACCGAGCAGGGCGACCCCCTGAAGCCGTTGGCCGTTTCAAAGTCGATCGCCGTAAAGTCCAATGCCACTGGTCAAGGGTACAGGCGGAAAGAGCCGCCCCTTGCCGTGTGACCCGGCGGGGGCGGCCCTTCGGCCACCATTGTGGCGAACGCTACATGGCGGGCTTCGTCGGCCGGGCCGTCAGGGAGTGGCGTGCCGCAGCGTGGAGTATGAACCCGCGGCGAGCACGACGCACAGGAGGGCAGCCCAGCCACTGAGGCTCAGTGGCGTTTGCTGCGCGAACCACCCGCCGATGCTCCCCCACCATTCAAGGAGGGTGGAGAGGGCGGCTATGCCGATCAGGACCACCACCGAACCGAGGGTGGAAACCAACACACCCGTGGTTCCCCAGCGCTTGAAGATCGTGGCGAACCAAAAGCCGATGATGAACATGAACATCATCACCACGAAGAAGAACGCAGCCGTTGAATACCACGGCCCGTCGGTGACCCACGGAATGGAGAAGAAGAAGCCGTAGACGCCCCAGCCGTTGGTGGCCTTCTCGATGATCCCGCCCACCAGGTAAAGGACGGTCATGCCGAGGGCGATCAGCGAGAACAGGCCCAGGGAACCGAGGTAGAACGCCCGCCGGCTGATGCTCAAGCCCTGGGAGAAAGGGAACACCAAGGTCAGGCTTTGGATCCCCAGGACCAGGAAATACCACAGGGGCGCCTGGCTGCCGCCGCCGTACTTGCCTTCATTGACCGGAATCAGGGCGAAGATCGCCAGGGACATCAGGAACGAGGCGCCGAGGATGGTCAGGGGCCACCCGATGAACGTCCATTTGTTGATCAGTTGCATCCTGGCCACTGCAATTGCCCGGCTCATCGTGTTGCCTCCATGCTGCCATCGGCGAAATCTGTGGTGCTGGGCACGGCGCCGTTTAGGCCTGCGCCGGCCATGGTCTTCCGGACCACGAGTTGCTGCAAGGAGACCGGGGCCAGTTCCAGCCCGAGCTCCTGCGCTGCTGCCCGTTCGCGGGCATCCAATGCTTCGTCCACCGTGACCGAGGCCAGGGAACCGAGGGTCTCGCGGTGGAGGATCCGGCGTCCGGCAAGGAAGGAATCAACCTTGTCCGCGGAACCGGAGACTGTGACTGCAGAGCCGCGGATGTCCTCGGCGTCAGCGTCCATGATGATCCGGCCACGGTCGATCACCACGACGTGTTCCAGAAGGTTGGCCACCTCATCGATCAGGTGGGAGGACAGGATGATGGTGCGCGGATACTCCGCGTAGTCCTCCACGAGGCGGTCGTAGAACAGTTGCCGCGCCACGGCGTCGAGCCCCAGGTACGGTTCGTCGAAGAACGTCAGTTCCGCGCGTGAGGCAAGGCCGATGATGACCCCTACGGCGGACAGCTGGCCGCGGGACAGCTTCTTGATGCGCCGCTTGACGGGCAGTTGGAAGTCCTCGGCCAAGCGGTCGGCGAAGTCCTGGTCCCAGTTCTTGTAGAACAGCGCCGCCGAGCGGAAGGCGTGCCGCGGCTGGAAGTCGTCAGGATACTTCTGCGACTCCCGGATGAAGCAGAGCCGGGAGAGGACGGCATCGTTCTCGTAGGCACTGGCACCGAACACCAGGGCTTCTCCGGAGGTGGCGAAAGCCTGGGCGGTCAGGATGGACATCAGGGTGGTCTTGCCTGCGCCATTACGGCCCAGCAGGCCATAGATGCGATTGGACGTCAGCTTCAGGTCCACGTTGTCCAGGGCGTTGAGGTCTTTGTAGCGCTTGTTCAGGTTACGGGCCTCGACGACGATCTCGTTCACAGGGCCGCGCTCCTTTCCTTGTCAGTTCCTGCAGCTGGAGCGAGTTCCGCGCCGCGTTCGATCATGCTGTTGAGCTGCTGCGTGGAAATGCCCAGCTTGCGGGCCTCCGCCGTCAGCGGCCTGACGTACTGCTCAAAAAATTCCTCGGTGCGGCGGGCCACTACGTGGGCGCGCGCTCCGGTGGCGACAAACATGCCTATCCCCCTGCGTTTGTAGAGAATCCCTGAATCCACCAGGACGTTGACGCCCTTGGCCGCAGTGGCCGGGTTGATGCGGTGGAAGGCGGCGAACTCATTGGTGGAAGGCACTTGTGACTCCTCAGGCATGCTGCCGTCCACTATGCCGTTCTCGATGAGCTCGGCGATCTGCATGAAGATCGGCTTGCTGTCATCAATCATGAGCACCACCGCCTCACTGGTTCATTACTCATGTAACTAACCATACAAGCGATTAGCGTCACGTCAAGGTTTCTCCCAGGAATTCCGACGCCGGCGGTCCAGTAGGCTTAACAGGTGATCCTTTCTGCGATGAGCGACTTTGCCGTATCCACCTTTGGGGGCGCGGGACCGGTACGGCCGCCCATGGCCTCGTTCCTGCCTGACTGGCTGAACCCCCAGATCTTCCTGGCCGACCCCGCCCTGGCGCCGTGGGTGGTCCTGCTGGTCTGCGGTATCGTCTTTGCCGAAACAGGCCTGCTGGTGGGCTTCTTCCTGCCGGGTGACTCCATGCTCTTCACGGCTGGACTCCTCGTGGCCACGGACACCATCAAGTTCAACATTTGGGGCCTCGCCGGACTCATCATCATTGCGGCCATCATTGGCAACCAAACGGGCTACCTCATCGGTTCGAAAGCCGGCCCGGCCATCTTCAACAGGCCCGATTCCAAGCTCTTCAAGAAGGAAAACGTTGAAAGTGCCCATGCTTTCTTCGAGAAGCACGGTGGCAAGGCGCTCATCCTGGCCCGCTTCGTTCCCATCATCCGCACGTTCGTCCCTGTGATCGTGGGCGTGGCGCAGATGGACAAGCGGAAGTTCTTCCTCTTCAACGTCATTGGCGCCGTCCTGTGGGGTGGCGGCGTGACGCTTCTGGGCTACCTCCTGGGTGACCGCGTTCCGTGGGTCCGCGACAACCTGGACATCATCTTCATTGTGATCGTCCTGATCTCCGTGGTCCCCGTGGGCATCGAGGTGCTCCGCGGCATGGCAGCCAAGCGGAAAGCAGCGGCCCAGGGCACGGACCCGGTGGAGGAATTCATCGTCGAACATGAAACGGAAAAGCACGGCGAACACTGAGTTCCGGCTTATCCAGGCAAAGGAAAGGCGCCCCGCGTGAATACGTGGGGCGCCTTTTCCTTGCCTGCCTTGCCGGCCTAGCCTTCGGCCTCGGAGAGAGCCGCGACGATTCCCGGGAGCAAGGCACGGAACGCCTGGCCCCTATGGCTGATCGCGTTCTTTTCCTCGAAGCTGAGCTCGGCGCAGCTGCGGTCCATGCCCTTGGGCTGCAGGATGGGGTCGTAGCCGAAGCCGCCTTCACCGCGCGGCTCGCGCAACAGGGTTCCTTCAAGCTCGCCGTACTCCACCGTTTCCCGTGCGATGCCGCCATCGCCCGGAATAGCCAAGGCAGCAGCACACACGAAGGCGGCCCCGCGCGAGGCGTCCGGAACATCGGAAAGCTGCGCCAGCAACAACTGCAGGTTCGCCGCGTCATCGCCGTGCCGTCCGGACCACCGGGCGGAAAAGATGCCGGGCGCGCCACCAAGGACATCCACGGCCAGGCCGGAGTCATCAGCAATCGCAATCAGCCCGGTTGCCTCCGCAACGGCGCGTGCCTTCAGGAGCGAATTCTCGGCGAACGTCACTCCGGTCTCCGCAACATCCGGGGCACCTGCCGCAGCAGCATCCACCACCTGGGTGTCGACGTCGAGCCCTGGAACCTGGCCGCGGAGCAGTTCCCGAAGCTCCTTCAACTTGCCTTTGTTGTGCGTAGCGAGAACCAGGCGCGGTGTCACGCCGGCAGCGCCGCCGCTCACGGAGCCTCCGCCAGGGTCTCGCGCTGGATGGCCGCCAATTGGCCCGTTCCTATGAGCGCCAGGTCCAGCAGCGCGTTGAGTTCGTCGCGGTCGAAGGGAGCGCCTTCAGCCGTGCCCTGGACCTCCACGAACTTGCCCGAACCCGTCACCACCACGTTCATGTCCGTCTCCGCCCGCACGTCCTCGACGTACGGCAGGTCCAGCATGGGAACGCCGTCGATGATGCCGACGGAAACCGCGGCGATGGTGTCCACCAGCGGCTCCGCATTCCGGGAAATCAGCTTGTTCTCCCGGGCGAAGCGGATCGCCTCAGCGAGCGCCACGTAGGCTCCGGTGATGGCAGCGGTGCGCGTACCGCCGTCGGCCTGCAGGACATCGCAGTCCAGGACGATCGTGTTCTCACCGAGGGCTTTGGTGTCGATGATCGAGCGGAGCGAACGACCGATCAGGCGCGAAATCTCGTGCGTGCGTCCGCCGATCTTGCCCTTGACCGATTCCCGGTCGGAACGGGTGTTGGTGGCGCGGGGCAGCATGGCGTATTCGGCCGTGACCCAGCCGCGGCCTTCGCCCTTGAGCCACCGCGGAACGCCCTCCGTCAGGGAAGCGGTGCACAGGACCCGGGTATTGCCGAACTCGATGAGGGCCGAACCTTCGGCCTGCTTGGACCAGCCGCGGGTGATGCTGATGGGCCTCAGTTGATCGGGGGTGCGGCCGTCGGCGCGGATCACGGGTGTTGCGGTTGCTTCTGAAGTCATGCCCCCAGCTTATCGAGGAACACCGATTGTCCTGCCCCGGGCTAAATCGTGTAGTGGACCCCGGCGACAGCCACGGCCACATCGCCGGCGAAGACGGGCTTCGCCTCGGACATCACTTTGGTCTGCGAGGTCCATACCGGGATGTGCGTCAGGAGCAGCCGTTTGGCTCCCGCATTGGTGGCCGCCTCGCCCGCGCGCTTACCGGTCAGGTGAACGTCCTTAATGGCGTCGTCGCGGCCTTCCTCGAAAGCTGCCTCACACAGGAACAGGTCGGCACCTTTGGCGGCGTCTTCGAGTCCCTGGCACGAGTCCGTGTCACCGGAGTAGGTCAGGACGCGGGTCACGGGTGTCCCGTCCTTGCCGGGCTCCGTGGCCGTGACGCGCAGGGCGTAGGCCTCTTCAACCGGGTGGTTGACGCCATACGGGGTAACCGTGAACGGACCCACGGTGACGGGCTTCTGCTCCGCCCAGTTGGTGAAGTCGAATTCCTCGTGCATGCCCGGGTCCAGGTCCAGGCCGTAGGCGGTGGCCATCCTGTCCGCCGTTGCCGCGGGACCCCACACCGGGAGCCGGTCGCGGCCCCACCCGCCGGGCTTCCAGCGGACAGCAACGTGGAGTCCGCACAGGTCCATGCAATGGTCGGGATGCAGGTGCGTGAGGAAGATCGCATCAACGTCTTCAAGGTCCGTATAGCGCTGGATGGCCCCGAGGGCGCCGCTGCCGAGGTCCATCACGATCTTCCACTCGCGCTCACCATCGTGCGCGGTCACCAGATAGCACGACGCCGGGGAGCCGGGACCGGGAAAAGAGCCAGTACAGCCCACGATGGTCAGCTTCACAGCCCACGCTCCGCATCTGACCGCGTGCCGGCCTCCGGCTGGACGAAATAGGAGCGGCGGGAAAGGCCCCCGCCGGCACGGGCGGCAGCCAGCATCTCCGGGGTGATCCGGGCCAGGCTGCCAGTGGGATACTGCGCCGAAACGTGGTCCACGTGCTTCACGGACAGGACTTCCGGACCCAGGAAGCGGCGTGCGAGGGTTTCAAACTGTGCGGCGTCGCCGGTGGCGATGAACTCGTGGCTGGGGGCCGATGTATCCGTGCGCTGGATGCCCCCGTTGGCCAAGGCGCGGTAAACGTCCTTGGCGGTTTCCTCGGCGCTGGACACCAGCGTGACGTCCTCGCCCATGACAAAGGAGATCACCCCCGTGAGCAGCGGGTAGTGCGTGCACCCCAACACCACGGTGTCCACACCCGCATGCTTGAGCGGTTCCAGGTATTCGTTGGCCGCGGCCAGGAGATCCGGCCCGGTGGTGATGCCGGCTTCGACGAAGTTCACGAAGGCGGGGCAGGCCACGGACGTGATGGCGAGGTCCGGAGCTGCGGCAAACGTGTCCTCGTAGGCGCGCGATCCGACCGTTGCCGAGGTTCCAATGACACCGATGCGGCCGGACCTCGTGGCGGATACAGCGCGGCGGACGGCGGGCTGGATCACTTCGATCACGGGAATGCCGTACCGGGCAGTGTAGCGTTCACGGGCGTCCCGCAACACGGCTGCGGAGGCCGAGTTGCACGCGATGGTGAGGAGCTTGACGCCTGAATCGACCAATTCGTCCATGACGCCCAGCGCGTTGGCCCGCACTTCGGCAATCGGGAGGGGTCCGTAGGGGCCGTTGGCGGTGTCACCCACGTAGAGGATGGACTCGTTGGGAAGTTGGTCGATGATGGACCGGGCAACAGTGAGGCCCCCAACGCCGGAATCGAAGACTCCAATCGGACGCGCGCCCATGAGCCCATCGGAGACGCCTGTTGAGTTGGCCGTGGCTGTTGTCATGATTATTCGAGAATAAGGCTTCCCTTGGGCTGCGGCCATTAGCTGCGTCTCCCCCATCGTGTCTGATTTGTCACACGGTGCGGGGCAACGGCGGGCAGCCGGATCAGGGTTTCGCCGCCTGTCTGGCCGCCATGATGGACTGCACCAGGGACTCCTGCAGCCACGTGGTGAAGTTGTACACCAGCGCAAGATAGCTTTCAACGTCCTCAGCCTGGCTCCAGTCCTGCATGCTGTGGATATGGTCGGCATCAGCTTCGTCGCGGATGTCCAGGCGTTCCGACAGGACCAGCCGAACGTCGTTCAGGGCCATCGCCCAGCGGTTGGCGTCCTCGGGCGTGAGGACCAGTTCGTCCTTGTCCAGGCCCATGGCCGTTGCGCGGAGGGCCCCGATTTTGCTTTCCCGGACAGAGCGTTCGGTGAGCTGCCGGAATTCCAGCGAGCCGGCGTCGTCGTCCTTCATGACGTTGGGCAGCAACCGCAAAAGCGCGCGGTCCGTGGGCTGCTTAACGTCCATGTCCAGGCCGATCATGGCCGCCAGCGGGTCCTCCTCCTCCCGGGCGTCGGAGTCAAGCATGGAGATGACGTCGGCCAGCAGCCCCCGCAGCAGGTCCCGCTCAGCCGGTTCCAGGTAGCCGCTGATTCCCTTGAGACCATATTTGAATGCCTTAGCCACTCTGGCGGCCGCCCTTTCCGGGTGTCTGGTTGCCGCTCGCGGCCTTTTCCACCGTTGCCCAGAGCCCAAAGCCATGCATGGCCACGGCGTGCTGTTCCACCTGTTCCTTGCTGCCGTGCGCCACGATGGACCGGCCCTTCCGGTGGACCTCCATCATGAGCTTGTGCGCCTTGGACTCGGAGTAGCCAAAATAGCTCTGGAACACATAGCTGACGTAGCTCATCAGGTTGACGGGATCGTTCCAGATCACGAGGTTCCAGGGGATGTCCGGGGCGGTCAGGACATCGGTGGAGGTCAGCTCGGCCGCTTCCGTCCGTTCATCGATGTCCGTGCCAAACGCAACGCTAGGGGTCATCTGTCCATTCTAGGGCGGCTCGCACTAGAGTGAATTCGTGAGTAGAGCCACGTCTTGGGATCACCCCGCAACTTCCTTGTATACAGACCACTATGAACTGACCATGCTGCAGGCTGCCCTGCATTCGGGTGCCGCGCACCGCCGTTCCGTGTTCGAGGCTTTCGCCCGGAGGTTGCCGGATGGCCGCCGTTACGGCGTGGTGGGCGGGACGGGTCGCCTGCTGGAGGGCATCGCCGATTTCACGTTCGGCGAAGCCGAGCTGGAGTACCTGGCCCGGAACAAAGTGGTCAACCAGGAAACCCTGGACTACCTCGCCAACTACAAATTCAATGGCGACATCTGGGGCTACGCCGAAGGCGATGCCTACTTCCCCAACTCCCCCATCCTCATTGTCGAGTCCACCTTCGCCGAGGCCTGCATCCTCGAGACGTACATCCTGTCCGTCCTGAACCACGACAGCGCCATAGCCTCCGCCGCCTCGAGGATGACCTCAGCGGCCGGGAACCGCCCGTGCATCGAGATGGGTTCCCGGCGCACCCAGGAGGAATCGGCGACGGCGGCCGCCCGCGCCGCCGTCATTGCCGGCTTTGCCAGCACCTCCAACCTTGAGGCCGGCCGCCGCTACGGCATCAAGACCGTCGGCACGGCCGCCCATTCCTTCACCCTCCTCCACGACACTGAACGCGAAGCCTTCGAGGCACAGATTGCCGCTTTCGGGCCTGAAACCTCGCTGCTGGTGGATACCTACGACGTCGAAGCCGCGGTACGCACCGCCGTCGAACTCGCCGGCAACAAGCTCGGCGCTGTCCGCCTGGACTCCGGCGACCTCATCGCCCAGGCGCAGTGGGTCCGCCAACTGCTCGATGACCTCGGCAATGTGGACACCCGGATCGTGGTGACCTCCGACCTCGACGAGTTCGCGATCGCTGCCCTTCAGTCGGCCCCGGTGGATTCCTACGGGGTGGGCACCTCGCTGGTCACGGGTTCCGGTGCGCCTACGGCCAGCATGGTCTACAAGCTGGTGAGCCGGACCAACGATTCCGGCGAGTTCATCTCGGTGGCCAAGGCGGCCAAGAACAAGGCCAGCGTGGGTGGACGCAAATACGCCCTGCGGAAGCTCAACGAACGCGGCAGGGCCACCCACGAGGTCGTGGGAATCGGCCACCGGCCCGAGGACGACGGGAACGACCGATCCCTCCTCCAGCACTTCATCAAGAACGGCGAACTCCTGCCCGGCTGGACCGGCCCGGAAGGCGTCATCCGCGCCAAGGAACGCCACGCCGCCAGCATGGCCGAACTGCCCGCCGTCGTGAACCGCCTGCAGCGCGGCGAAGCAGCGATCCCTACCATCTACGAGGAGGACTGATGGCCAAGGCCCTGATCATCGTCGACGTCCAGAACGACTTCTGCGAAGGCGGAACACTCGCCGTCGAAGGCGGGGCAGCCGTTGCCGGCGCCATCAGCGAGTACCTGGACGCCAACCAGCAGCACTTCGACCACGTGGTGGCAACGCAGGACTGGCACATCGAACCGGGCAGCCACTTCTCGGACGAGCCGGACATGGTGGACTCGTGGCCGCCACACTGCCGGGCACGGACCAAGGGCGCCGAACTGCACCAGGACCTGGACCCCGAATACATCGAGGCGTACTTCCGGAAGGGACAGTACACGGCCGCCTATTCCGGGTTCGAAGGCGTGCTGGCACCGGAGGACGACGTTCCTTCCGGCGATCTGAAGGCAGGCACCACCGTTGCGGAAGTCCTCGACGAGGACGCGATCGGCCTTGACGACTGGCTGCAAGGCCACGACGTCGAAGAAGTGGTGGTGGTGGGCCTCGCCACTGATTACTGCGTCAAGGCGACCGCCCTTGACGCCGTGCAGGCCGGCTATGCCACCACGGTGATCGCGGAGTTGACGGCAGGAATATCGGACGACCTCGATGAGGCCTTCGATGACATGGAATCGGCCGGCGTCGAAGTGGAGCGCGGCTAGTTACGTCCGGACTGCAGTACATTACGGCCGCAGGACATCCCGACTGACGACGAAGGGCGCCGCTGATGCGGCGCCCTTCGTTTGCCACCGGTCACTTACGGCCGATGAACCAATCCTGCAGCTTGCGCAAGCGCGCTTGGAGCTGCTCTTCGTTGGCCTGCGCGACGGCCGGGCCGCCACACACTTCGCGGAGCTTGGTATGCACCACTCCGTGTGGTGTCCCGGTCCGCGCAGACCAGGCCGAGACATTCTTGGCCAGCTCGTTGCGCAGGTCCATGAGCATGCGGTGGTCCGGTATGGCCGGGGCGGACTCCGCTGCGGGAGCCTGGCGCTTCTTGCGGGACTGCTGTTCATGCTGCCGTTGCCGCAGCAGCGTTCCCACCTGCTCGGCGTCCAGCAAACCCGGAATGCCCAGGAAGTCGAGCTCGTCATCGGAGCCGATGTCGGCTCCCGTGCCGAACTCGCCGCCGTCGAACAGCACTCGGTCAAAGGAGGCCTGGGAATCCAAGGCTTCGAACTTGCCCTTGGTGAGCTCGTCGGAGGCTTTGTCCTCGCGGTTGGCCTCCGCCATGAGGTTCTCTTCGGGGCTGAAGAGCCCGTCGTCGTCCTTTTCGGGGCGGTCCAGGGCATGGTCGCGTTCGGCTTCCATGGTGTTGGCCAGGCCCATGAGCGGCGGCACGGACGGCAGGAAGACCGACGCCGTCTCTCCCCTTTTTCGGGCACGCACGAAGCGCCCCACGGCCTGGGCGAAGAACAACGGGGTGGACGTCGATGTTGCGTACACACCCACCGAGAGCCGGGGGACGTCCACGCCTTCGGACACCATGCGGACTGCCACCATCCAGCGCTTGTCCCCGGCCGAGAATTCCTCGATCTTGCTGGAGGCCTTCGAGTCGTCCGAGAGGATCACCGTGGGCGATTCCCCGGTGATCTTCTTCAGCTGGCCCGCGTAGGCCCGGGCGTCCTCGTGGTCGGTTGCGATAACCAGCGCGCCGGCATCAGGAACCGTGCGACGCACTTCGCTCAGGCGCTTGTCCGCAGCCGCAAGGACAGCCGGAATCCATTCGCCGGCAGGATTGAGCGCCGTCCGCCACGCCTGCGACGTGATGTCCTTCGTGACTGCGGCTTCCCCCAGGGAAGCCGCCATCTCGTCGCCTGCGCTGGTCCGCCAGCGCATCTGGCCCGAATAGGCCATGAACAGGACCGGCCGCACCACGTGGTCGCGGAGGGCGTTGCCGTAGCCGTACGTGTAGTCGGCTTTGGAGCGTCGGATGCCGTCCCGGTCCTCGGCGTACTCGACGAACGGAATCGGCGAGGTGTCCGAACGGAACGGGGTACCCGTGAGTGACAGGCGGCGCGCAGCCGGGTCGAAGGCCTCGCGAAGGCCATCACCCCAGGACAGTGCCTCGCCACCGTGGTGGATCTCATCGAGGATCACCAGAGTCCGGGCCGCTTCGGTCTTGGCGCGGTGCAGCATCGGCTTGCTCGCTACCTGGGCGTACGTCACTGCTACGCCGACGAACCCGCGGCCGTGCTGTCCGTCGGAGTTCTTGAAGTTGGGGTCGATCGCGATGCCCACGCGCGCCGCGGCGTCTGCCCACTGGCGCTTCAAGTGGTCTGTGGGCGCAACGATGGTGACCCTGTTGACCACGCCCGTGTCCAGGAGGGTGGTGGCGATCCGGAGCGCAAAAGTGGTCTTGCCTGCGCCGGGGGTTGCTACCGCCAGGAAGTCCTTGGGACCACGGCTCATATAGAGGTCAAGGGCCTCCTGCTGCCAGGCACGGAGCTTGGGAGCAGTTCCCCAAGCCGCCCGTTCCGGGTACGCCGGAGGCAGGGAGGGGCCACCAAAAAGTGTTTCCGTCATGTGGGCCTGTGTAGTCTTCCCACTCACTACTTGGAGTTGCCCGGGCCGTCGCCGTTCCCGCCGTCGTTCCCCGGACGGAGGCCATCGTAGATTTCCTTGCATTCCGGGCAAACAGGGAACTTCTGCGGATCCCTGCCCGGTGTCCAGACCTTTCCGCACAAAGCAATGACGGGCTCGCCGGTCATTGCCGATTCCATGATCTTTTCCTTGCGGACATAGTGCGCAAACCGCTCGCTGTCGCCGGGCTCCACTTCCTGGCGCGTTTCCTCGCGCTCAATGGTGGCCGTGGACGTTCCGGCTCCGGAAAGCTCGCGCATGGGGTCGTTTTCGAATGGATCCGGAGGAAGCGTAGTCATGGCATCCATCTTACCGTCTAGAGGCCTTGCCACTCCGGCTTGTTGTCGTAGGTGTGGCGGTAGTAGTCGGCCAACTTCAGCGAAGAAGCGGCCGCTTCGTCCACCAGGATGGTGGCATGCGGGTGCATCTGGAGCACCGATGCCGCACAGATCGCGGCCACGGGACCCTCCACGAAATCCCGGACCGCCTGGGCCTTCTGCGCACCCGTGGCCACCAGGATCACGTGCTTCGCGTCCATGATGGTGCCCAGGCCCTGCGTGACCACGTGGTGGGGAACGTCGTCGATGCTGTCGAAGAACCTGGCGTTGTCCTTGCGCGTCTGCTCGATCAACGTCTTGATGCGCGTGCGCGAGGCCAGCGAGGATCCGGGTTCATTGAAGCCGATGTGCCCGTCGGTGCCTACGCCCAGGATCTGGAGGTCCACGCCGCCGACGCCCCTGATCGCCTCCTCGTAGGCCTGGCATGCGGCCTCCAGGTCCGCCGCGGCCCCGTCCGGACCATGGACATTTTCCGGCTTGATGTTGACCCTGTTGGTGAATTCCCGCCGGATCACTTCGCGGTACGACTCCGGGTGGCCCGCAGCCAAGCCAACGTACTCGTCCAAGGCAAAGCCGTGCGCTTCGCTGAAGTCCAGTCCGCCTGCCTCGTAGCGACGCGCCAGTTCGTCGTAGATCGGCAAGGGCGAGGACCCTGTAGCCAATCCGAGTACGGCAGTCGGTTTGCGCCGGACGAGCGCCTCGATGGCATCGGCTGCCAGGGCACCGATCTGCTTGGCGCCCGGGAGGATGACAACTTCCATTGTCACGGCCTTTCTACGATGAAGGTTTCTGTTTGAGTCGAGGATATCCCATGTCCCACAACCGCGGTTGGGTGTTACGTCGTCACTTGTTCACGCTCAGCTGGGCAAACAGCTCCGGACCGCGGGCGTCCAGCCACTTTCCACCCAGGCGTACGCCCACCACCAGGAGCACGGCACCCAGCAATGGTCCCACGGCGAGGTTGATCCAGCCTGCCTCCGGCCCGCCGCTGACCATTTGCACAACCACCAGGGCCAGTTCGGGCAGGAGCAGGAGCGCCAGCGCCCCCATGCCGATGCCCTGGACGGCCAAGGTCTGGGCAACATTCCCCGGTGGCTTCTTGAACGGGCTGTCACCGGGCAGCGGAACGGCAACGTTGTAGCGCGCCGAAATGACCGAAGCCAAGCCCAGTCCCGTAAACAACGTCCCCAGGGACAGGCCCAGGAGATTGGGAAGCCAGGCCCACTCCCCCGTGATCACCAGCGGCCCAACGGTAAAGACCAGCACCACCGGCAGCGAGATGACAAGGCAGGCCATGGCACGGCCAAGCCGGTCGTCCACCCCACGGACGCCCGAGGCCAGGTGCAGGGCGAACGCCGTGTTGTCGTAGGAGACATCCGCCGAGATCGACCAGGCCATCATGAAGGCAGTGAGCGGTCCCAGCACCATAAGGAGCCCGTAACTTCCGGACTGGCTGCCGCCAAAGAAGAAAATCACCGGAAGCAAAGGGATCACCACCAACGAACCGGCGTAGCGGGGATCCTTCAGCCAGTAGATCAATGCCCTGGCGGCAACGGCACCTGCGGGAGTTCCGGGCAGCACACCGAACAAGCCCAGCTTGCCACCCTTCCGGGTGGGGCCGCCCGAGTACGCGGGCGTCACCAGGGCGCGCTGCAACAGGACGTGCCAACACCACAGGAGGACACCGATGGTGGCCACGGCAATGAGGGCCTTGAGGCCGGCAGCGCCCGGATTGCCCGCGGCCAGCTCGCCGCCCAGCGACCATGCAGCTCCGAGTGGGGTCCAGGAAACAGTCCGGGCCAGTACCGGAAGATAGTCGGCGCTCCCCCGGATGCCGTCAACGATTCCCACCATGATCGGCCCCAGGAGTACCAAGGGAACGAAGACCACGATGCTGCTGACGTCCTTGAAGCGACGCGAGGAAGCCAGCCCGGCCGTAGCGGTGGTAACAACCTTGGACAGCACCACGCAGGTCACCGCACCAAGGATTGCCCCCACCAAGGCACCTGCCGCTGCAGGAACGCTCCGCCACCAGGTGCCGACGGTTCCCAACGCGGCCAGCAAGGTTGCCAGCACGGGAATCCCGATGAAGCCAGCCAGTGCCAGGCCTGCCAGCAGTTGCCGCGGCGGGATCGCGAACGTAGTGAACCGCGCAGGATCGAGCGTCATGTCCCCCGCCGAGGCAACCAGGGGTATGACACCCCATCCGATGATGGTTGCCGCCCCGCCCAGAACCACCACTGTGTGGGCGATTGCGGGGTCGGCCCAGCGGAGCGCCACCAACCCGCCCACCAGCAAGCTGAGCATGCCGAGTGCATAGAGCAGCCCCAGGCCAATGCCCACCAACTGCCAGGGACTGCGTTTGAAGCCATTGAGGAGCAGGAACCACTTGAGCCTTAGAAGGTGCGCAACCATTCGAGCCCCTCTGTCCGGTGGCCGCCGCCCACCAACTGCACAAAGCGCTCTTCGAGGGTGGAGCCTGCCCGGACCTCTTCCACGGAACCGGCAGCCAGGACGCGCCCGCCCGCCACCACGGCCACGTGGCTGCACATGCGTTGTACAAGGTCCATGACATGGCTCGAAACAATCACCGTTCCCCCGGAGGAAACATAGCCCTCCAGGATCCCCCGGATATTGGCTGCGGAAACAGGATCCACAGACTCAAAGGGCTCATCCAGCACAAGGAGGCGCGGCGCGTGGATCAGCGCCGACGCCAGGGCGATCTTCTTGGTCATGCCGGCTGAGTAGTCGACTACCAGCGAGCCCGCGTCAGCCTGGAGGTCGAAAGCCACCAGCAACTCCGAGACCCGGGACAGGACCACGTCGCGGTCCATCCCCCGGAGCAGTCCGGCATACGTGACCAACTGCTCCCCGGTCAGCCTGTCGAACAAGCGCACGCCGTCGGGCAGCACGCCCATCAGTTTTTTTGCTTCGAGGGGACGGGACCACACGTCCACTCCGTGCACGGTTGCGGTTCCGAAGTCCGGCCTCAGCAAACCCGTTGCCATGGACAGGGTGGTGGTCTTGCCGGCGCCGTTCGGGCCCACCATTCCGTAGAACGAACCGGCCGGCACATCCAGGCTCACGCCGTCGACGGCGATCTTCTCGCCAAAGCGCTTGGCGAGGCCCCGGATGGCCAAAGCCGGGATGGCCTGGCCGCTCGCAGGATCCGGTGGTTGTGCCGGCGGAACGGGCACCTGGGGCAGGTGGGATGACTGGGGGTTGGCCTGATGGTCTGGTTCCGTCATGGCAACAGCCTAGCCTTGCCGGGGCACGCCCGCGGTGGTCCCTAGAAACCGTGGCGTGGGACAGCCCGCTCGTACTGCGGTACCCAGGGAAGATCGTGGCCCAATTCGTACGCCGCCCGGAGCCACCAGTGCGGATCACGCAAGGCTGCCCGCGCCATGAACACAGCATCGGCACGACCATTGGCCACAATGTCCTCGGCCTGGGCCGGGCTGGTCAGGAGGCCGACAGCTCCGGTGGGGACACCGGCGTCGTGCTTGACCCGTTCGGCGAAACCGGCCTGGTAGCCAGGCGCCGCCTGGATGGCCTGGTGGGCCACGGCACCGCCGCTCGAGACGTCCACCAGGTCCACGCCCCGCTCCGCCGCGGCGCGCGCCAGCCTTACGGATGCCTCAACGTCCACTCCGCCGTCCGCCCAATCGCAAGCGGAAATGCGCAGCAGCAGCGGCATGGAATCCGGAATGGCGTTGCGCACGGCATCCACGACTTCCAGCATGAGGCGGTTGCGTCCGGCTTCATTACCGCCCCAATTGTCCGTCCGTGTGTTGATCAACGGGCTTTGGAACTGGTGCAACAGGTAGCCGTGGGCGCCGTGGATCTCCACGACGTCAAAGCCTGCCGCAACAGCCCGTCCTGCAGCCGCCGCGAAGTCCTGGATCACCGCGAGGATGTCCGTTTCGGACATGGCCGCCGGAGAGGCATAACCGTCAAAAGGTGACGTGGTGGGCCCAACCGTCTGCCACCCGCCGTCGGACGCCCGAACGGAGCCGGACTGCCCGGAAAACGGCCAGTAAGTGGATGCTTTGCGTCCGGCGTGAGCCAGCTGCGCGCCGATCCTGCAGTCCACCGCACCATGGCGGTGGACAAAATCCACCACGCGCTCCCAACCGGCTGCCTGCGCCTCCGAATACATGCCGGCGTCCCGTGGGCTGATCCGTCCGGCGGCGTTAACGGCGGCTGCCTCGGTCATGATGAGGGCGGCACCACCGGCGGCAAAGGACCCGAGGTGCATCAAATGCCAGTCGTTGGGCACGCCCTCGCCGGTCTCCGGGAGGCAGCTGTACTGGCACATCGGCGATACCCAACCCCTGTGCGGAATGGTGAGCGAGCGCAGGTGAAGCGGGCTGAACAGCGCTGACGGCACTAGAAGAGGACCCTCGCCAGCCCCTGGCGGGCCTTGGCAACACGCTCGTCGGACGTGCCTACTACCTCGAACAGTTCAAGGAGCCGCACACGGGCCGCTTCCCGCTCCGGGCCAAAGTTCCGGCCAATGAAGGAAATGATGCGGTTGAAGCCGTCTTCGATGTGTCCTCCGGAGACATCCAGGTCAGCGACGCCCAGCTGGGCATCCACATTGTCCGGTTCCTGGGCAGCCAACTGCCGCAGGCTGTCGGCCTCCGGTGCGGAGAGCTTCTCCAGCCGGGCCATCAGTTCCACTTGCGCCAATCCTGCCTTGGCATCGGCGTCGGCCGGCTGCTCGAGGAGGGCTTGTTTGTAGGCCGCCGCTGCTCCGGCATAATCACCGGACTCGATGGCGTCAATCGCCGCCTGGTGAAGCGGGGGCAGCGGGGCGGGTTCGGTGTCGCCAGCCTGCAGGGTGTCGCCAATGCTTCCGGTCACTCCGTTGGCAGCGGCCACCTGGAGGAGTTCCTCCACGAGGCTGCGGATCTGCGCGTCGTCGGCGGGGCCTTGGAAGAGGGGCACTGGTTGGCCCTTGACCACGGCTACGGCCGTAGGCACGGCCTGGACCTGGAAGGCCTGGGCCAGCTGCGGGAACGAGTCGACGTCGGCGGCGGCGAGGACGAGGCGGCCAGCGAAGCCCTCAACAACCCGCTGCGCGGCATCAAGGACGCCCGGAGACTCGGCTGCGTAGCGGGACCAGAGAAGGAACAGGACCGGGATCTGCGCCGACAATTGGACGAGGTCCTGGAAGTTGCTTTCCGTAGCATCCACGCGCAGCGAAGGGCTGCCCGCTTCCGGGCCACCGGAGGCTGCCGGATCACCAGCCGACGCGGCCGGTGGCGACTGTGGCGGAGCCGGTGGGCGGCGCAACGACGAGAGGTCGACGGCGCCGCGAAGGTTGAGCTGGCTGGCAGCGGCTGGAGTGGGTCGGTATCCGGGCGAACTCATACCGTCCACTCTAGCCGCTGCCCTGCCTGGGCAACGCGCTACTTGAAGCTGGCACCCACCAGGCCGCGGGTTGCGGCCACGAGCTTCATGGGATCCGAAGAACCTGCCGGCGGGATGTAGACCGCCACCGATTCGGCAAAGTTGAGCGACATACCCGTGGTGGTTTCCTTGCCACCGGCAAACACGGCCGAATCGTCTTCAAGGATCAGCTTGTCACCGGAGGCCTTGGGCGTTCCCTCGAAGGCGAAATCGAGGCGGCCAACCACCAGCGCACCACCGTCGGCAGTGTGCAGTACCACGGTCTGGTTGGTCACCGGGGTGTGCGCGAACTTGAAGTTGGCGCTGGTGCCGTTCTTGACCGTGTCCGCCTGGTAGGCCAGGGCGCCGGCGATGTACGGCGAGGACTGGCCATCGGCGAGCTTGCTGCGGTTCGGGGAATCCGGTGTAGTGAGCATTTCACCGAGGATGCTCAACGCTTCGTTGCCGCTGTAGGCCAAGCCGGTCTTGTCGTCCGCGGCCACGGGAGCCGTGCCGTCACGGGGAACCGGGAAGGACGGGAAGTTGGTACCCGGCTGCAGCGGAGCGGTGCCCCACAGTTTGTAGTTCTCGCGCGGCGAGAGCTGGACCAGCGTCAGGATCTGCGGGACCACGTTGCCATCACCCTGGGTCAGGGCGAACACCGTGCGAGGCCAGTCGCGCTTGGTGCTGATCACGCTGCTTTGGAGCTTGGTGGCACGCACCGGCATCCGGGCATCGTAGGCGGATACGGCAGTCCGGATCTTGTAGTTGGCGGTACGGACCTGCAGTTCCATCTTGTCCACGCGCGGAGCGAGCTTTGCGGCGTCCTTGGCGGCGTCTGCCGCATCCACGGTGCTGGCTACCTGCTCCAGGACACGCTGCAGCTGGGACTCGAGGAGCACCGGCGTTCCGCCCTTTTCCGCAGACGCGGACGGGCTCGTGTTGCTGCTGTTGGACTCCGGCGCCGGCGTGGCCTGTGCCGCCACCGCGGTACCGCCAACCAACGCGGCAACCAAGGCTGCGGCGATGGCGGAGATGCGCAAGGTTGAACCCTCGGCGCCCGGGGCGCGTCGACCGGCGTCGCCGGCGGACGGCTGTACAGGCAGCGCAGAAGTTTCTCCGCCACCCTGCGGACCCCCATCCCCGCCGTCCTTGCGGCGGTTGCCGAGTGCCTTGGCGACGAACGGCAGGGCTGCGCCAACCAGGATGATGATGATGCCCAGCACGATGAGCGGAATGGCCCATGGCGTGGTTGCGTCGTTGGGGAACGTCATGGAAATCGACGACGGCGCCGGCTTGGTTCCGTCGCTGGCTACCAGCAGGGACCATTCGCCACTGGCGGGCGGGTTCCACGTGTAGTCCAGCTCGCCGCTGCCGTCTTCGGTGTTGACCCAGAGGTCGGAACCGGCCGGAGCCGGCGCAGTTGGCTCACCATCGGTGGTGGAAACTTCCAGCGCCTTCTGGTCCTGGGAAACACCGGTGAGGGTATTGTGGGCAGTCTTGCCGACCCAGGCGTTGACGTCGTCCGGGCGTCCCGTGGCGACGACGAAGTTGCCTTCGCCCTGGATCTTGATCTTCACCGGACCCTCGTGGAGGGCGATCAACTTCTGGTCGATCACCGTCAACGGGGCAGCTTTAGTGTCACTGGGGACCGAGGCCGTCACGGTCTCGGCGGGGGCCCAGAAAGTCAGCTGGCCAATGCCGGCCAGCATCGTCAGCAGGCCCAGCAGCACCAGCAAGGCTGCAGTCTTCAAACGCACAGGATCACCTATCATCAGCGGTCGTTGAACTTCAAGGGTAACCGTTTTGTTATCAAAGAGTCAGATCGGCGGACCTGTCATGACACGCCCGAAACCCCGCCGTGGTGCCGCCAAAGGGCCATGACAGGGTGCTGATAGTGTGGCGATGATCATGCTATTGGGGGCGAAAACCACCTGTATCCAGAGTGTCACATCCCGGTAGAGACAGTGCGAGAACAACCAGAAGGCAGCAAAACCGCGTGAAAGACCACTTGGAACCCAGCACCAACGACGAGTCCGGCTCGCCCGCGGTGGATGCCCCGTCCGACGGGACCTCCGTGACGGTTCCGGTCCGCACCGGCCGGCTCGCAGCTGTGGCCAGGCGCCTTCGGCAACCCATTCCCGGCGCCAGGATGCGCGTCCGCTTCGAAATGCCCCCAGAGGACGAGTCCGAGGTGACCGTCAAGGGCGCCTCCGGGGACGAGGCCCACGATTTCGGATCACCCGGCCCCAGAATGTCTTCCCAACACCCCTTGTACGTCGGTTTCATGGGCACCGCCGGAGTGGGGGTCGCCCTGCTGGTGTTCTACATCGCCAGCAACACCAGCCAACTCCTGCTGTGGATTCTGACCGCACTGTTCATCGCCCTCGGCCTGGACCCCGTGGTTCGCTGGCTTGAGTCCCGGAAAATCCCCCGCCCGGCCGGCATCCTGGTTTCCGTGTCGGTACTGGTCCTCGCCGTCGCAGGATTCTTCGCCACCTTGATCCCCACCATCGTCAATCAGGTCTCGGACATCGTGCGTCAGGCACCTGACTGGATCCGGGACTTCCTCAATTCCGATTTCTTCCGGAACGTGGACAGCCAGTTCGGCCTCCGGGACCGGATCACCCAGGAGTTGGACAAGTTCGGGCAGAACTCCGAGGCCGTCGGAGGCATCTTCGGCGGAGTAGTTGGCTTCGGTTCCTCAGTGGCCAACGGACTGTTCGGCACGTTGATCGTGCTGGTCCTCAGCCTTTACTTCCTCGCGGCCCTGCCTTCCATGAAGAAGTGGGCCTACCGCTTGGCTCCGCGTTCCCGCAGGCCGCGCGTCGAGGCTCTCTCCGAGGCCATTACGGATTCTGTGGGCAACTACGTGATCGGCCAGGCCTGCGTTGCACTCCTGAACGCGGTCTTCGCCTTCATCGTTATGACCATCCTGGGCGTGCCGTTCAGCGTCCTGCTCGCCTTCGTGGTGGCCCTGCTAGCCTTCATCCCCTTGGTGGGCGGCATGATCGCGGCAATCGTCGTGATCCTGGTGGCCCTCACCGCAGGCTGGCAGACAGCCCTCATCTACGCGATCGCCTACTTCGCCTACCTGCAGTTCGAGGCCTACTTCATTTCGCCGCGCATCATGCAGCGGGCAGTGGCCGTACCGGGCGCGGTGGCCGTAATTTCAGTGATCGCGGGCGGCAGCCTCCTGGGTGTCCTCGGTGCACTCATCGCCATTCCCACGGCAGCGGCCATCATGCTGCTGATCAAGGAAGTCTTCATCGTCCGCCAGGACAGGCACTAGCCGACCACAGCCGGACTAGCCGTTGGCCACCGGCCCCGCCCAGACGCGTGGCAGGCCGTCCACGCCGGCACCCGCTTCCGTGACGTCGTCGACGATTTCATCCAGGACCCGCGCGGCGTACTTTTCGCCCACCCACAGGTGCTTGGCACCATCCACCCCTACCAGCCGGGCCTGCGGGACCAAGCTGAAGCGGGCGGCGGCCTCGGCGGGCTGGAGGTAGTCGTCGTGCTCGGGGACGAGCACGGTCAGCGGTTTGCCGGAGGCGGCCCACTCCTTGAGGTGCACATCAGTGGCGCGGTGCAGCGGCGGCGAAAGGAGGACGGCTCCCTCCACCTGCGAAGCAACGGGTTCAACGGCTCCGTACATGAGGGCCAGTTCGGTGCCGAAGGACCAGCCCACCAGCCAACGGTTGGGCAGGCCGCGGTCCACGGCGAACCGGGCGGCCGCCTCGACGTCGTACCGCTCGCCAATGCCTTCCTCGAAGTGGCCTTCGCTGGTTCCGCGCGGCGATGCAGTACCGCGGGTATTGAAGCGCAGCACGGCCACCCTGGCCAGCGCCGGCAGCCGGTAGGAAGCCTTGCGGTAGACGTGTGAATCCATGAACCCGCCGTGGGTAGGCAGGGGGTGGAGCATGATGAGCGTCGCGGCCACGTCACCGGACTCCGGAAGGGCCAGCTCGCCCACCAATACCTTGCCGTCCTCCGTGGTGAACTCCACGTTTTCGCGACGGGCAGGCAACACGGTGGAGGCCCGGATCTCCGATGGAGCATCCTGGGGCACGAAAACGAGCGTGGCGGGATCGAAAGTCATGCCTTCAAGCCTAAGCGACTCAGCGGTAGCGGTACGTCCGTGATGTCCAGCAGTTGGTGTGCCAGTGGCGGCGTTCGGCCAGCCCCGCTGCCTCGCCGAAAAGGTGGCTGTCAGACCACACCACCAAGTGGGCGATCCCGGGCATGATGGCCGTCGAACAACCCGGGCAAATGTACTGCTTCTCCGCTTTCCGGGCGGTCATGGTGCGGACCATCCAGTCCCCGTCCGGGGCACTCTCCCGGCGGGCAATGCCGGCACGGGACCGTTCCAGATCCAACTCCGGGACAGCCTCGGCCCACTTGTTGGAACGCGCTGCGGACGCGTTTCGGCGGGGACGGTTGGAGCGGGGCATGAGTCCATTCTGCCCCAGCCGCAGGCCTCCACGCGGTAATGTTGGGCGGGTGCGACTCGTCATAGCCCGTTGTTCTGTTGATTATGTTGGCCGCCTCAAGGCCCACCTCCCGCTCGCCACACGGCTCCTGCTGGTCAAAGCGGACGGCTCGGTGCTGGTGCATTCGGACGGTGGTTCCTATAAGCCCCTGAACTGGATGAGTCCGCCGGCCACACTCCGTGTTACCTCGCCCGAGGAGGCAGACGTGGAGGAAGGTGTCGTGGAGCAGTGGACGGTCCAGTCCGCCAAGACGGACGACCGGCTCATCATCAACATCTACGAGCAGCTGCACGACACCTCCCACGAGCTCGGCATTGATCCGGGACTGATCAAGGACGGCGTGGAAGCCGATCTGCAGCGGCTCCTTGCAGAGCAGATCGAAACCCTTGGCACGGGCTACTCGCTGATCCGCCGCGAATACTTCACGGCGATCGGCCCCGTGGACATCCTCGCCCGGGACGCCAACGGGGCAACAGTTGCCGTTGAGCTCAAGCGGCGGGGAGACATAGATGGCGTGGAGCAGCTGACCCGGTACCTGGAACTCCTCAACCGCGATCCCCTCCTGGCACCGGTCCGGGGCATTTTCGCCGCGCAGCAGATCAAGCCGCAGGCCAAGGTGCTGGCCAATGACCGGGGCATCGACTGCGTGACCCTGGATTATGACGCAATGCGGGGCGTGGATGACAGCGAGTCACGGCTCTTCTGACCCAGCACCCGAGGCGTGTGCGGCAGGCCACTAGAATCAGAACCATGACTGCCGCAGACTCTTCTGTCCGTCCTTCCGCGCCCAGCCACCAGATCCTCCTGGGAACGCTCGTCACCGACGGAACGGTGGTGGAAGACGGTTTGCTGGCAATTGAGGGTGACCGGATCGCCTATGCCGGGCAGGCCCCGGCTTTCGTCCCCGAAGACTTTCCCGGTTTCCAGAGCGCCATCCGGCATGGCGTCCCGGCCGGCCACTACCTCCTGCCCGGTCTGGTGGACGTGCACTGCCACGGCGGCAACGGCGGCGATTTCCCCGGCGGGGAGGAATCCTCGGCCCGCAAGGCAGTGGACTTCCTGCACCGCTCCGGCACAACTACGTTCCTGGCCAGCATGGTCACGGCACCACGGGAGGATTTGCTTCGCGGCATCGAACTGTACGTGAAGCTCGCCGACGAAGGCCTGGTCGCAGGAATCCACCTGGAGGGCCCGTTCCTCTCCCACGCACGGTGTGGCGCACAAAACCCTGCCTACCTGCTGGAACCTGACCTGGACCTCATGGACGAACTCGTTGCGGCTGCGGAAGGCAAGCTTGCCACCATGACCTACGCACCGGAGCTTCCGGGTGCTGCCGCCCTGGTGGATCTGATGACGTCCCACGGGGTAACCCCCTCACTGGGCCACACGGATTGCGACGATGCCACGGCGGCAGCGTCATTGGCCGCCGCTCGTGAGGGGCTTGAGTCGGCAGGGTTCGACGGCGTCAGCTCACTGCCGACTGTTACGCACCTTTTCAATGGGATGCCTCCCCTGCACCACCGCGCACCTGGCCCGGTGGCTGCCTGTTTGCGGACCGCGCAGGCCGGCAAGGCAGTGGTGGAACTGATCGCCGACGATACCCACCTCGATCCCAGCACGGTGGCCACGGTCTTCCAGCTCGTGGGAGCAAACAACATCGTGCTGGTCACCGATTCCATGGCGGCCGCCGGACTCTCCGACGGCCAGTACATGCTGGGCCCCTCCCCGGTAACGGTCAGCAAGGGCGTGGCCACCCTGGATGCCACCGGTTCCATCGCCGGCGGCACCGCAACGCTGCTGGACGTGGTGCGCAGGACCGTGGCAGCCGGCGTCGACCTCCCCGACGCCGTCTGTTCCGCCACATCGGTTCCCGCCGGCGTCCTGGGCCTTTCGGATGAAGTCGGAGGGTTGCGCCGGGGCCTTCGGGCGGACGTCGTGACCGCGGACCAGGAACTGGGACTGACGGGAGTCATGCGAAATGGTGAATGGCTGTCATAGGCCTAAGGTCCAAGTGCAATTCCTTTGGGCGCCGTAACCGGCTTTTTACCGAAAATTTTCCCGAATTACCAAAAAGACCGTTGACCTCCGGCACCGCGCATGAAAGTGTTGTAGCAGTCTTTGTGTAGGTGGTTTTCATGCTCGCAAGACGAGTTGCGAGCGTGAAGCTCCTGCGAAACCAACCGGGCCAGCCCGGAAGGAATCCGGATCTTCTCGCGGAGTAACAAAGCCGGTACGCGGTGTATCGGACTGATGTTCCAAATTGAGGAGAAATACATGGCACTCGGAACCGTCAAGTGGTTCAACGCTGAAAAGGGCTTCGGCTTCATCACCCCGGACGACTCGGATGGCGACGTCTTCGTTCACTACTCGGAGATCCAGACCGGCGGCTTCAAGACCCTCGATGAGAACCAGCGCGTTCAGTTCGAGATCGGCCAGGGCGCCAAGGGCCCCCAGGCTACCGGCGTCACCGTCGTCTAGTTTGATCCATTGAACCTGCCCCCGGCAGATTCACCAACAGCTTGGCCCCGGCATTTAGTCGGGGCCAAGCTGTTTAAGGGCCAATCATTGCGGGCGGAAATGTCTGATATTTCTGACAAGGCCTGTTACAAACAGTGAAGAAATGCGAAAAGACTCCCCGAATGGAGCGTTGACAATTCAACCAACCAAGGTGCGCAACAACCGGGCGGAATGCCGGACCGATAAACCCGGAAGGTAAGCGCGGCTCAGCGCCCGGCCCATTGCCGGAAGGTGCAAGGGGTCCTGGTAATACATGTACAGCGTCCTGTAGTCAGGCTGGAAGCGCGATTTAAAGGAAGCCAGGGAGCGGAAGCCATAAACCGGTTCCAAGGCCTGCCCCACGAGGTCAAGGATTCCTGCCAAGCCTTCGGGCCGCTGGTCCGGTTCATCCTTGTCCCTGGCCAGTGGTGAACCTGACAACGAGATCACCTCCACCGACTCGCGCAGGTGCAGCACGGCCGAGGCGATCAGGAACTCCATCACTCCGGGGAAGGCATCACCACTGCGCCTCATGAAGTCCAGGGTCCAACTAACAACCGTTCCGTTGTCATAGACCGGCAACCAACTGGTGACTCCGTAGACCATGCCGGCCTCGTCGGCAGCAACGCAGCACAGGACATCCGGGTCCTCAAGCTCATCCATGCCGCCCAAGGTGAAACCCATTTCCGGGACGCGTTTCTGCGCCGCCCATTCCTCGGAAACCTCGCCCACCTTTGCCCGCAAGGAGTGCGGCAATTCTCCGAAGGCACCCCACACGGCGGTGATTCCCATCTTGCTGGCCCTGTTGAGGGCAGTCCGGACGTTCTGCCACTCCTTGCCACGGAATTCCAGTCCACGGATCCTGAGCCGGGTTTCCTGCGCAACGGCGACCCTCCGGAAACCCCTTGCCTGCAGCTCCGGCCACAACTCGTCCGTACACGAATACAGGCAGGGGATGAGGGCGTTCCGCGAGCAATGCTGCAGGAAGCCCAAGGCAGTGGCCCGATGCCCCTCCGCCGCACCAATGGGTCCGGCCAACGTCAGCGCAACGTGACCATGCTGCTGGTAGGCCACTCCCCCGGTCCCCTGCGGAGTGAACCAGTACTTGTTCGGTTCCCACAACGCCATCCAGGACAAGGAGTCGCCCCCGGCCTTAACCAGCGAACGCGCCTTTTCCCGGGACTGATGGTCAAGGCCACCAGCGTGGTGTCCGCGGACCAGCAGCACCCAGACGCCGATGAGGGCCACCAGCCAAAAGGCGGTGCCTGAGTAGGAGAAAAGGAACACTTCGAGGGCATCCCGCTCAGCGAATACCTTGCGGTAGACGCCGGGCAAAGGAACCGGCAGGTATTGGCGGGCGAGTTCGGTACCCAAACCCAGCAGGCCGCCGTCGCGCGCCATGCCACCGGAAGCCAGCCACACAATGGTGTACGCCAGTGCGAGGGCCACACCGCTGAGTCCAACGAACCAAAAGACCCTGCGACGCATCCGAGTCGACGACTCCACCCGGAAATGTCCCCGGTACGCGAAGAGGAGGATCGCCAGGATCAGCGGAACCATGACCAGCGGGATCAAGTGCGCCACAGCCGAATTCATCATGCCCACCCTCGGACGGCCCGGCAGCTGCGGCATGCCGGCGAACAGGCCGAGATAGAGCGTGGACAAAGCCACCACCACAAGCTGGACGCCGATTGCGATGCCCAGGGCCAGGCGGCGCCCACGGCGCATCCCGTCAACGCAGATGAGCAACAGCACCACTGGAACCACGGCCAGGGCCAGGCCGAAGGGCCCGGTATAGCCCTGCCGGCCCAGTTCCAGGCACGCCACATCAATGGTCCCCCCACAGTTGCCCTCCAACTGGCTGAGCGTAGGCAGGGGGTTGAGGATCACATCGCGAAGCAGGGCAAGCGGCCCCGATGGGCTCTTGGCTACGGCAGTAAGAATGGGGCCTACGGCAAAAATGGCCATGGTCAGCGACAAGAGGTTCCGCACCTCGCGGCCCGTTGACCTGTGCAAATGGAGATGGCCTTGGTTGCTCTGCATCCACCATGCGGCCGCCAACCCGATCAACGCGCCCAACAAGCCCATGAGCGTCTCAGGGTGTCCAACGAAAAGCACCAGGAGCAAGGTGATGGACAACGCCACCGTGCGGAACCGCCGCTGCCAAAGCGTTGGCAGCTTGGCGCTGGCAGCCAGGGCCGTGGCCAGCAAGGCGCCGTAGGGACCGATGAGCCGGGTGTCCACCATGCGGGAGATCCAGCCATCGTCCGCGTACCGCGCTATTTGGGTCACCAGGAAGAAGGCTGTGACACAGGCGAACTGGCAGGCGAGAAGTACCAGGGACGTTTTCAGGAACCCGAAATGCCGCTCCGCCAGGCCCAGGAGAAAAAGGATCATCAGCACGACGACAACGAAGGCAGGCACGTTGGTGGTGAAAAAGAGGGACGTCCAGATGGACCACCATTCGCCGGCACGCAGTCCGCGCAGCGTCACGCCAGCAACGGGCAGCCAGGACTCGGGCGGACCAGCAACGACGCTTCCGGAAACGATTGAGACAAGGACAAACACTCCGACGACGGCCAGCGTCAAGGGCGTAGCCCGCAAATGCCGCCCCGCCTGCCGCATGGCCGGCTCGATGAAACCCTTCAGGGCGAGGCTCACTGCGGCAACCCCCATCTGGCCGACAAGAAGTCCAAGGCGCCGGGCATGCCGCGAACCACTGAGTCCCACGAGTGTCCGGAGTGGTCTATGACGCGGTCCTCAACCGTGAACCCCGCAGACCGGGCAGCGTCTGCCAAGGCGTGCATGTAGGCGATGAACTCATTGTCCGTAGCCCCGGCCGTCAAGTACATGCCACTGCCTGGATACTGCCTCTGCTGCATCAGGACCAAAGGGGTCCTGGACTCGAAAGCCGCTACGTCGCCGTCGAACGAGTCAGCGATCGTCTTGTTCCTGTCCTTGGCGAGGGCGGGCTCCTGCTCGGCCGAGAACCCGACCACGGAAGGAAACAGCTCCGGGTGGGCGGTACCCATCTGGACCGCACAAGTTCCCCCGAAGGAAAACCCTCCCACGGCCCATTGCCGGTGGTCGGTGGAGACGGCCAGCGTCTTGCTGATCCACGTGGGGACGTCCTGGGAGAGATAGGTGTCCGCGGGAGCGATCCTGCTGTCCATGCACATGGTGTTCGCGTTGGCCGATCCGTTGGGATCGACCACCACGGTGACGGGTGCAATGCCGCCATGTGCCTCGGCGAATTTATCCAGCTGCGAACGTAGCTGCCCGCCGGTGAGCCAATCGGCAGGACCGCCCGGTTGACCCGAGAACAGGATCAGCACGGGAAGGCTGGGACGGCTTTCGGTCAGATACGCCGGCGGGAGGTAAACGTACGCTTCCCGCGCGGTAAAGCCGGAAACAGTACCGGGAATGTCCGCCCTGCGCAGCGTACCGCCACGGGGCATGGTCTCGGGCGCCCTCCAGGCGGACGGCGAAGGGCCGGGCTTGCTGTCCGGACCACGCTGCAGTCCTGCTTCCAACGGCTGGATACGGGCAACGGCTGTACCCAGCAGGTCGGCCACGGTGTTGTTGAGGCCAAAGTAGGAGTTGACCTGGACCACGGATAGGAGCACAACGCCCAGCATCGCGGCGACACTCGCGGAACGCCCCTTCCAGGCAGCGCGGGGAAACCGGGCAACGCAAAGAAGAAGTGCAGCTACCGCAGCGGTGGACCACACCAGCGTCTCGAAAGGCAGGTTCTCAGAGAACGTGGCCATCACGTCGATAAGCAGCCAGTGCGTCAGTGCCACCGCGCCGGCAGCCAGCGCAAGGGAAGCAATCACCACCAACGGCCACCACCGCCTGCGCCGCCAAAGCAACCAGGATGCGCCAACAACTCCACAGACAAGGGAGAACCAGAAGAACGGCCCGTCAACCAGGCTGACGTCGGACAGGAAATCCATAACGCCTAACGCCAGGTTCCAACACCGATGACCGGCCCGGCTTCAAGCCACGATGATAGACCGGCGTAGGCTTCGAACTTCATGGCCAACATGAACGTCCGGCCTTCGTATTGAAGCTCAACAACCACCACGCCGGGTTGGACCCGGACGAGCTCGTCCTCGGTGGGTTTGCGCCGTCCAAGGAGTTCCAGGGAACTGCGCTTGAAACGGTGCTTGGGTACCACGCTCAGTGACATCAAGCGGAACCACTCGAGTTCATTGTCCTGATAACGACAAACCCCCATCTGCCAGCTGTTTCCAGCCATGCAAATGGAGGCGTCGACCGTGCCCAGGGCGCGCCGCAGATTGAAGCGGCGCACCCCAAAAAGGCACAGTGTAAAAATCAGCAACGCAAACGCCGTTGCCAGGGCGATGAACGGAATAAGGGAATCGTCCATCAAGGTCGTGCTATCGGATCCCCGCTGTAGCCGCTTCGCCCAACTGGGCGTTGTCAGCAACAATGACCACGCGGTCGTTGTCGACGGAGAAGAATCCGCCGTCCACCACTACCGCAATGCGGTCACCGGAAACCGGCTGGATTGCCAGCTCGCCCTCGGCCAGGATGGCCAGAAGGGGCGAGTGGCCCGGCAGGATTCCGATTTCACCATCGCTGGTGCGGGCCTTCACCATCTTGGCCGCGCCGGACCACACGAAGTGGTCCGCTGCGACAATCTCAACCTCAAGCTCAGCCATACTACTTGGTCTGTTCCTGGATCTTGGCCCAGTTGCGCTCGACGTCATCCAGGCCACCGACGTTGAAGAACGCCTGCTCTGCAATGTGGTCCAGCTCGCCGTCGCAGATGGCGGTGAAGCCTTCAACCGTGTCCTTGATGGAGACGGTGGAGCCCTCGACGCCGGTGAACTGCTTGGCGGTGTAGGTGTTCTGGGACAGGAACTGCTGGATACGACGTGCACGCGACACGACGATCTTGTCTTCTTCGGACAGTTCGTCAACACCGAGGATGGCGATGATGTCCTGGAGTTCCTTGTTCTTCTGCAGGATCTGCTTCACACGGACAGCCGTGTTGTAGTGGTCCTTGCCGATGTACTGGGGGTCCAGAATACGGGACGTGGACGTCAGCGGATCAACAGCCGGGTACAGACCACGCGATGCGATTTCACGGGAAAGTTCCGTGGTCGCGTCGAGGTGGGCGAAGGTGGTTGCCGGAGCCGGGTCGGTGTAGTCGTCAGCAGGGACGTAGATTGCCTGCATGGACGTGATCGAGTGGCCCTTGGTGGACGTGATGCGCTCCTGGAGGAGGCCCATCTCGTCAGCAAGGTTCGGCTGGTAACCCACGGCGGACGGCATGCGGCCGAGCAGCGTGGAAACTTCCGAACCTGCCTGCGTGAAGCGGAAGATGTTGTCGATGAAGAGCAGCACGTCCTGGTTCTGGACATCGCGGAAGTACTCCGCCATGGTCAGGGCGGACAGTGCCACGCGCAGACGCGTTCCCGGCGGCTCATCCATCTGGCCGAACACAAGGGCGGTGTCCTTGAGGACGCCTGCCTCTTCCATTTCAACCCAGAGGTCGTTGCCTTCACGCGTACGCTCGCCAACGCCGGCGAATACCGAGGTACCACCGAAGTTACGGGCCACACGGGTGATCATTTCCTGGATCAGAACGGTCTTGCCAACACCGGCGCCACCGAACAGACCAATCTTTCCACCCTTGATGTAGGGGGTCAGGAGGTCGATGACCTTGATACCGGTCTCGAGCATCTCCGTGGAGCCCTCGAGGGACGCAAAGCTCGGGGCCTTGCGGTGGATCGGCCAGTAGGCGTCAGCCTTGATCTCCGACTCGTCAACGTCAAGCGGCTTGCCGAGGACGTTGAAGATGTGGCCCTTGACGCCGTCGCCGACGGGCACGGAGATCGGAGCGCCGGAGTCCTGCACGGTGGTGCCGCGGACCAGGCCGTCGGTTGCCTGCAGGGAGATGGCGCGAACGAGGTTGTCACCCAGGTGCTGGGAGGTCTCGAACGTGATGGTCTTGGTCTGGCCGTTGAGGGTGACCTCGGTGGTCAGTGCGTTGTAGATCTCGGGGATTGCGTCAGCCGGGAATTCGACGTCGACAACCGGACCAATAACACGGGCAATGCGGCCGGTGGCACCGGCCGTTGCTACGTGTTCGGTAGCAGTGGCAGTCATCTCTCTCACTTCACTCAGTAGATGGCGTGGGGTTAAGTTTATCTGTTTGGTGCAGGTGCGGCTTCGAGCCGGATCCGTACCGGCTAGGACGCGAGGGCGTCGGCGCCGGCCACGATCTCGGAAAGCTCCTGCGTAATCTCGGCCTGGCGGGCCGTGTTGCGAAGGCGCGTGTACTTCTTGATGAGTTCCGTTGCGTTGTCACCGGCCGACTTCATGGCCCGCTGGCGGGCGGCGAGCTCGGAAGCTGCTGCCTGCAGCATGGCTGCAAAGATGCGGGACTCGATGTAACGCGGGAGCAGGGCGTCGAGGACCTGCTCCGTTTCCGGCTCAAATTCGTACAGCGGCAACAGCTCGGACTCCGAGGCTGCTTCCTCTTCGACGACCTCCAGCGGAAGCAAACGGATAACCGTCGGCTCCTGCGTCACCATCGACTTGAAGCGCGTGTAGACGACGTGGATCTCGTCCACGCCACCCTCGGCGTAGTCAGTGGCGAAGTCTTCGAGAAGTGCAGCACCGATTTC
This sequence comes from Paenarthrobacter sp. NPDC089988, assembly GCF_044748465.1. Classification (NCBI taxonomy): domain Bacteria; kingdom Bacillati; phylum Actinomycetota; class Actinomycetes; order Micrococcales; family Micrococcaceae; genus Paenarthrobacter; species Paenarthrobacter sp. NPDC089988. Next base: position 24,647 of record NZ_JBIVGD010000001.1, on the reverse strand, counting down.
CTGGGCCGTTCCGAATTCCGGAGCGTCCGTACCACCCGTCCAAACACGGGAGTAGTCACGGTTACGGAATTCGAAGTACGCCTGGGCCTTACGGCCAACCAGGTACGACTTGACTTCCTTGCCTTCTGCGCGAAGAAGCTCGGTGAGGCCTTCGGCCTGCTTGAGCACGCTTGCGGAGTACGATCCTGCAAGGCCACGGTCCGAGGTGATGATCAGGACGGCGGCGCGGCGGATCTGCTCCGGCTCGGTGGTTAGCGGGTGGTCGATTTCGCTCTGGGTCGCGACAGCAGAAACGGCACGGGTAATGGCGTTCGCGTAAGGCAGTGAAGCTGCTACGCGGGCGCGGGCCTTACCGATGCGCGAGGTAGCGATCAGTTCCATCGCCTTGAAGATCTTGCGCATCGACGTCGTCGAGCTGATCTTCTGACGGTAGACCCGAATCTGGGCTCCCATACTTATCCTTTCCTAAGTTCCCGACGTACCGCCCTGCCGGGGCCCTTGCGGACCCCGGCAGAGCAGGTCATCGAAACTAGCGCTTCTGCTTGACGATCTTTTCCTGGTCGACGTCGCCGCCCGAGATCGCTTCGTGCTCTTCGTGTCCGGCACCAACCAGTCGGTTGTCACCCTCTCCGAAGAAGCCCTTCTTGAAGGAAACGACTGCTTCCTTCAGCGCTGCGGCGGTGTCGTCATCCAGGACGTTGGTCTGGGCCAGCGTGGTCAGGATGGAGGACTGGTGCTTCAGGTGCTCCAGGAACTCGGACTCGAAGCGGCTGATGTCCTCAACCGGAACGTCGTCCAGGTAGCCGTTGGTACCGGCCCAGATGGAAACAACCTGGTTCTCAACCGGGAACGGCGAGTACTGGCCCTGCTTCAGGAGCTCCATGAGGCGTGCGCCACGGGTCAGCTGCTGGCGGGAAGCAGCGTCCAGGTCCGAGGCGAACATGGCGAAAGCCTGCATGTCGCGGTACTGGGCCAGGTCCAGCTTCAAGGTACCGGAGACCTTCTTCATGGACTTGACCTGCGCGGCGCCACCAACGCGGGAGACGGACACACCAACGTCAACAGCAGGACGCTGGTTGGCGTTGAAGAGATCCGACTGGAGGAAGATCTGGCCATCGGTAATGGAGATCACGTTGGTGGGGATGTAGGCGGAAACGTCGTTTGCCTTGGTCTCGACAATCGGCAGACCGGTCATGGAACCCGCACCGAGCTCGTCGGAGAGCTTTGCACAACGCTCCAGGAGACGGGAGTGCAAGTAGAAGACGTCACCCGGGTATGCTTCACGTCCCGGCGGGCGGCGGAGCAGCAGGGACACGGCGCGGTAGGCTTCGGCCTGCTTGGACAGGTCGTCGAAGATCACCAGGACGTGCTTGCCGCCGTACATCCAGTGCTGGCCGATGGCCGAGCCTGCATACGGTGCGAGGTACTTGAAGCCGGCGGGGTCCGAAGCCGGGGAAGCCACGATGGTGGTGTACTCCAGTGCACCGTGGTCCTCGAGGGTCTGACGGACGGCTGCGATGGTGGAAGCCTTCTGGCCAACACCAACGTAAACGCAACGAACCTGCTTGCTGACATCGCCCGAAGCCCAGTTGGCCTTCTGGTTGATGATGGTGTCAACCGCGATGGCGGTCTTGCCGGTCTGGCGGTCGCCAATGATCAGCTGACGCTGGCCACGGCCGATCGGAATCATGGCGTCGATAGCCTTGAGGCCGGTCTGCATGGGCTCGTGAACGGACTTGCGCTCGGTCACGCCCGGAGCCTGGAGTTCCAGTGCACGGGTGGCCTCGGCCTTGATCTCGCCGAGGTCGTCGATCGGCTGGCCCAGGGGGTCAACCACGCGGCCCAGGAAGGCGTCGCCAACGGGCACGGACAGGATCTCACCGGTGCGGTGAACTTCCTGGCCTTCTTCGATTCCGGTGAAGTCACCGAGGATAATGACACCGATTTCGCGGACGTCAAGGTTCTGGGCGAGGCCCAGCGTGCCATCTTCGAAGCGAAGCAGCTCGTTCGCCATGACCGAGGGAAGACCCTCAACACGGGCGATGCCGTCACTTGCGGTGGTCACGCGACCAACCTCTACGCGCTCTGCGTTACCGGGTTCGTAGGACGCCGCGAACTCGTTCAACGCATTACGGACGTCGTCGGCGTTGATGGTCAATTCGGCCATCTGCAGTCCCTGCTCTCCTGTTTTCGTGATCATCGTTGCTCACGATGACCGGGTTTATATCAGTTAGTTGTGCTTTGTCTTCACTAGCCAGCGAGCTGACGGCGGAGTTCGGTCAAGCGGGCGATGACCGAAGCGTCAAGCACTTCGTCGCCTACCTGGACACGGACTCCACCGATCAGTGCAGGATCAACAGTGATGTTGACCTTCAGTTCGCGGCCGTAGAGGGCGTTGAGCCCGGCCTGCAGTCGGCTGGCCTGCGTTTCCGTCAACGGACGGGTAACGCTGACAGTTGCAATCCAGCGCTGCTGGCGCTTGGCTGCAAGCTTGGCGAAGGATTCGACGAGCTTGCTCGGCTTGACACCGCGCGGCTCCGAAACTGCCTGGCCAATAAGAACCTTGGCTTCCTCGCTGATGCCAGGAACAAGCTTCTCGGCAAGGGCAGTCTTGGCGGCACCCGATGCCTGCGGCTCAGACAAAGCCCGCTGTACTTCGTGGCTGGAAGCGACAACCTGGTTGAAGGCAAACAGATCGTTTTCCAGCTCTTCCAGCCCCGTAATACCGGAGGCAGAAACGGCCGACTTGTTTTCAGCTACCGCAATGACGACCGTGGCGGCAAGCGTCTCGAGTGCATCGCCGATGTCGCGTGCGGATGCCCAGCGCGAGCTGGCCAGTCCGCCTGCAATCTCAGCAGCATCAGCGGAGACTTTTCCGCCAACCAGCTGCTTGACCAGCGCCGACTTCTCGTCCCCGCTGCGGGAAGGGTCAGTCAGGGCGCGGCGCAAGCCAGCCGAGCTGTCCACCGTTCCCAGGATTCCGAAGAGGTCCTTTGCCAACTGCAGCGAGGCCAAAGGAAGCTTGGCTTCCAGGTCTGCCAGTGCTGTGGTCAGCGATTCGCTCGATATTCCTGCCATTACTTAGCTGCACCTGCGTTCTGGGTCTCCAGATCAGCCAGGAAGCGGTCCACGACGCGTGCCGAACGCTCGTCGTCGTTGAGTGCTTCGCCGACGATGCGGCCTGCCAGCGTGGTAGCAAGCGTGCCAACCTCGGAGCGGAGCGAGACAACAGCTGCCTGGCGCTCGGACTCGATGGCGGCGTGTGCCTGCTCGGTGATGCGTGCAGACTCGGCAGCTGCCTTGGCCTTCAGGTCCGCGAGGATCTGGGCGCCTTCGGCACGTGCTTCTTCGCGGATGCGGTTGGCCTCGGCACGGGCATCGGTGAGCTGCTGCTTGTACTCTTCAAGAGCTGCAGAAGCTTCTGCCTGGGCCTGCTCGGCCTTCGCAATGCCACCTTCAATTGCTTCGGCGCGCTCCGCGAACGTCTTCTCGAACATCGGGACAACAAACTTGACCACGATGTACAGGAGGACCGCGAAGCCGACGAGGACAACGCCCATTTCCCAGACGTTGGGAACGAGCGGGTTGCCTGCCCCTTCGCCTTCAGTGGCGGCTGAGATGATCAGCTGATTCATATTTCACCCGTCCTATCTACTCGTGCTTGGAATTCGCTTGGTTCTTAGGACTAGGAAAGAACGAAGGCGAAGACGAGGCCGAGGATGGCGAGAGCTTCGGTCAGTGCCAGACCAAGGAACGCGATCGGCTGCAGCACACGCTGAGCTTCCGGCTGACGTGCAACACCGTTGATGTAAGCGGCGAACACGAGACCCACACCGATACCACCGCCGATGGCCGAGAGACCGTAGCCGATGAGGTTGAGGGAGCCGTTGATGGTGCCTTCCATTTTTTCTTCCTTTCAAGATGCCGCCCGTGCGGCAGGTTGTTTGGGTTGCTTCATCCCCGCAAGGGGAAGTTTTTGGGAGCCTAGTGGCTGTCGGCGTGCAGTGCGCCTTCAATGTAGATCGCGGTCAACAGGGTGAACACATAGGCCTGAAGTGCCATGATCAGCGCCTCGAGCATGTACATGGCGATGGCACCTACCAGGACCAGGACGGATGCACCCTTGAGGAGCACGTTCTCCTGCATGACCAGGAACTCGATGCCGGAACCGGCGAGCATGACGATCAAGTGGCCAGCCAGCATGGTCGCGAACAGACGGAGGCTGTGCGTGACGGGACGGACCAGGAAGTTGGAGATGATTTCGATCGGAACGACGATCGGCAGGATGTACCAGGGAACACCGGAGGGAACGGTTGCGAGCTTGAAGTACTTCAGGCCGTTCTTCTTGATGCCGATGACGATCCAGGTGAAGTACACGATGCCTGCCAGCACGTAGGCGCCGCCAACGTGGGAGAAGCTCGGAAGCTGGATCAACGGAATGGCACCGTAAATGTTGTTCACCAGGATGAAGAAGAAGAGGCTGAACAGCAGCGGGACGTACTTGATGAAGTCCTTGCCACCGATGATGTCCTTGGCAATGCTGTTGCGGACGAAGCCATAGGCCATTTCGCCTGCAAATTGCAGCTTGCCGGGAACCAGCTGCTGCTTGCGTGCAGCGAGGATGAAGAATGTAGCGATAATGACGACCGACAGGATCACCAGCAACATTTGCTTGGAGAAGCCATCGTGCGCACCCCAGGGCAGGATTGCCGGCAGGTGCATTTCGTCGATTCCGGGTGGGGTGAAGGACCCCGAATCCTGGGCGGGGAGCGCAAGCGCGATCAACGCGTTTCCTCTCTGCTGTGTCCATCATTGGGCATTGGGTGGAACGCGGACACGTTCAACGCATCCCCATTCCGTGTGAAATTATTTGGCATTACTGTCCCCGTCCGTGGACGGACCGCTGTCTGCTTTGCTCACGCCAGCAGAAGTGCTTTGCTTTGTGAGGCCGTGCATATGGGAAAGATAGAACCCTCCTGCGGCTCCCAGCAGAGCGCCAAGGAGCACAATCCAGCGGGTCCCCCACAGATTATCCAAACCCCAGCCTATCAAACTCCAGACAATGATCCCGCCAATGATGTAGCTGAAGACAGCAATGCCGGCGTTGTATCCGCCATCATTTTGGGTCTCGGCGGGGTCGGCGGCTGTGCCGTGGTTGGCAGCGGCCGATGCCTGGCGGGACTTACCCTTACGCAACGGCATCCGATCCGCCCTTCTGTCCTGGAGAATCGTTGTAGATCTGCAGGCGGGATTTGGCGAATCCGTAGATCTCTGCCGCTTGCCAAAAGACAACACTCACGACGGCGCCGATCAGGAACCAGCGGCCGTGCAGCCAGGCGGGTGCGCCGATAACGAAAAGCACCAATGCGAAGCCGATTACTTTGACGAAATACGTCGCAACAAAGAGCCCTACGGCACCTGATGGGTTGTTACCGCCGACAAAATGGCCGATCAGAAGGCTGATGGCGAAGAACACCATGACAAGGACAGCACCGAACGCTGCCGAAATCGCACCTTGGCCGCCATTCATGACGGCTGCGATCACGCAACAAAGGGCAGTGGCCCCCAGCGACGCGACAGCGCTGAGAAGGAGCAGCCTCAACCACAAAGATGAGACGCGCCCGAATACCCCAACACCACGTTTGCCGGACGGACGTCCGGTTTCGGCGTTGGATGTCATGGGGATACCAATCCTCGTGGCAGGGAAGCCATATTCTCAAAGTGGGGTTACGGGCGAGTGACTGTCCGCACCAAAAATTCTACACGAGATAGAACTGTGACCCTAACCGGAAGCTTCCGGCTACTCCCCCGGTTGCGCCGTGTTTCGGGTGAAATAGGGCCAGGCTGTGACAGCTGCCATCACCAGGGCCGCAGCAACGTCCACGATCAGGACGATCTGCCAGGGAAAGACAGCGAACGCGACGCCGCCAAAGGCAAGGATGCAGGTCCACACGTACAGCATCACGACGGCGGTGCGGTGCGAGTACCCGAGGTCCACGAGCTTGTGGTGGAGGTGCCCTCGGTCCGCCGACCACGGCGACTGTCCACGTGCGGTCCTGCGGACCACGGCCATGCCGAAGTCGAGCAGCGGCAGCGACAAAACGGCAAACGGCAAGAGGATCGGAATGATGGTGGGGATACCGTTGGCGCGGTCATAGAGGCCGGAACCGATCTGTCCGGTGGCCACGACACCTGCCGCGGCCATGAGGAGGCCAATCAGCATGGCCCCGGAATCACCCATGAAAATCTTGGCGGGAAACCAGTTGTGCGGCAGGAAACCGATGCAGCCACCCACCAGGATGGCCATCAGGAGCGTGGCCAGGTCCGAGTTGTCCGTTGAGGGATTGTTCCGGTGCACCCAGTAGGCCGTCAGGAAGAACGCCCCGCCGCCGATGGTCGCCACGCCGGCAGCGAGTCCGTCCAGGCCGTCGATGAAGTTCACCGCGTTCATGGTGGTCACGATCAACCCTGCCGTGAGGACGATCTGGACCAGCTCGGACTGGATGAAGATCGGCTCGGGTATGAAGGGAACCACGGACATCCGGACGCCCCAGATCGCCACAATGAAGGCGGCTCCGGCCTGGCCGAGGAGCTTGATCCACCACCGGATGTCCAGGATGTCGTCCGCCACACCCACCGCGACGATCACCACTGCACCGGCGAGGATCCCCCACGGGGCATCGTTATGCCTGAAGATGTCCTTGACGAAGAATGAGTTGCTGGCCACCACAAGCGCGACGAAGAAGCCCGCGAAGATGCCAAGGCCACCCAGCTTGGAGATCAGGGCCGAATGCATGTCCCTGCTGCGGATGGGGCGGTAGAGCCGGAGCTTGTTGCCCAGGACCCGGGCACCCCATGTTCCCGCATAGGACACCACGGCAGCCGTGAGCGCCATCAGCAGATACATGATCATGATGCGGCTCCGGAACGCAGCGCGGTGGCCGCTGAAAAATCGAATGGTTCGGGGCAGCTTGGTGTGTGGAACGCTGTCTGTGGATAAATGGAACTACTCCGTCGCCATGCCTGCACCGGCCGTGCCGAATGTTGCTGGTTTTCTGTGGACTCTAGTCACGATACTAATGCCAACCGCCGTGACCACCGGCGCGACGCAGCCGCCGGCAGGCCTGCTCTTGGCCGCCTTTTAGCTACGTTCGCGCTACTTTTGCGGGCCCGTGACGTCCCGCAAGGCGTAGATGCCCTCCAGGACTTTTTCATTGGACCGCGGCGGCCGGTAGCTGTCGCGCAGGCCCTTCAGGAACCCTGCCACCAAGACTTTGCGGTTGGATGAGGACGCAATGGTCCGGGTCCAATTCCGCAGCGAAGCACCCGTGAAGAGAACCTTCTCCCACGGGGCCAGTGCGTTGGACCGCGTGTAGACCCACAGCTTGTTGCGGACCTCGTAATAGAAGCGGGGACCGGGATCCGCGCCGGCGTCGCCGAATACCTTCGTGTGGTGGTTGGCAACGGACGCATCGGTTGTGAGCGCCACACCGCGTCGGGATACCCGGGCCGTGAACTCGAGGTCGTCGTTCCAGATGAAGTAGTCGGCAATCGGCAAGCCGTGGCGCCTGATCTCCTCCGCATGGACCAGCACGGAGACAAACGAGGCACTGCGGATCTGGCTCGCACCCACCCGCGTGGCCGCCACCCGCGCCGATTCAGCGGCACCGATCCTCGGCCGCATGCGGTTCATCGGATGGTCGCGGCCATCGGTCCACACCACCCGGCTGGCAATGAATGCCGGTGTCTCCCCCGTTTGCCGGGCGTAGTCCTCGGACACCTCCAGGGCTTCACGGAGTGCACCGGGCTGCGGCTCGGTGTCATCGTCCATGATCCACACATGGTGGGCCCCATGGTCCAAAACGGCGCGTTCCATTCCCACCACGAACCCACCGGCGCCGCCCACGTTGGTGTTCAAAGTGACTACATCGGTAGGCACCGGACCCGCGTAACTGCGCAGGAAGTCTGCAGTTCCGTCGGTGGAGGCATTGTCCACAACGACGACGGCGTCCGGCACCTGGGTGCCGGCGGCGATGCCCGCCAAGGTTGTCTCAAGGAGTTCGCGCCGGTTATAGGTCACCACGACGGCAACCACCACGGGTTTTGACATTACTTCCCTTTGGTCTGGGATGGCTGGAAACGCCTGCGGATCAAAAGGCCCGCCAGCTTCCACGGTTCAACGAATACTCTGTAGGCCACCCGGCCCGGGTGCAGTACCAGGCGCCAGGCCCATTCGAGGCCCAGCCGCCCCAACCACCGGGGTGCAAGCTTCTGCACACCGGCAACTTGTTCGATCGCTCCACCCACGGCGCAATAGACCGCAGGCGGCAGCTGCTGGATCCTTCGTTGCAGGACCATCTCCTGCAAGGGCATGCCAAGGCCCAGCAAAACCAGTTGGGGGCGATAGGACGCGAGCCAATCAACCACGGCGTCCTCAAGTGCTCCGTCCCAGCCTTCGCCGGGCATGCCGTCCACCGTAGCACCCGGGATGATGGTGCGGAGCTTGGCGACTGCCTTGGTGTTGGCGTCACGTCCGGCGCCGATCACCGCCACGCGTTCCAGTCCGGCTACGCCGCCCAATTCCGGAATCCAGTCCATGGATCCCATCCGGAAAGCCATGGTGCCCTGGCCCAGAGGTTTCAACTGCTCCCTGTGGGCAAGGCCCCACAGCATGGCTACCGGAGCCCCGTCCAGAAGCACAATCTCGCTGTTGTCATAGAGCGCACGGAACTCCGGACGGGAGTGGAACAACGTGACGCTGTGCAGGTTGTGACCAAGGACCGTACTGGTTTTGCCGTCGGCGATGAGACGTCCGAGCGCTGCAACCACCCCGTCGGCGCGCAGCGGAGTGGCGTCGACGTCGAGGACGGGGACGCGCTGGCGTTCGGGAATCATTCGGGGGTGGCTTCGCGCGCGGCCCCGGACGATGGACCTGCCTCCCCGTCCACCGCAGCCGATGCGGGGGTTGTTTCCGAAGCAGCCCCAAGGTCGCTTTCGGACGGTTTTTCCGTAACGCTTTCGGACGGTGCTTCCGTAACGCGTTCCGACGCAGCATCGGTGACGCCACCGGCGTCGGCCTCGCTCTGGTCCCCGGATGCTTCCGGAGCCGCCACTTCACCCACGCCCAACACGGAAGGCACTATGTCGCGCAACCGGTCCAAGGAGATAGCGCCCTGGCGCACCACCTTGAAGGGGGTGGAGGTCGCGTCCACAATCGTCGAAGGGACGGCGGCCGTGCCTTGGACCGGCCGGAAGCCACCCTCAAGGTACACCTCCACCGATTCCGCCAATTGCAGGCGTGCTTCGGAAGCGGTCTGTGCTGCTTCCTGGCCAGTACGGTTGGCAGAAGAGACGGCGAGCGGACCGGTGAGGCCCAGCAGTTCCAGGGCGAGCTCGTCATCGGGCATGCGCAGGGCCACGGTGCCCTTCGTATCCCCGAGGTCCCAGTCCAGCGAAGGCTGTGCGTGGAGGATGAGCGTCAGCCCACCCGGCCAAAACGCCTGTGCCAGGGCCCGGGCATCAGCCGGAACATCGGTGGCCAGTCCATCCAAAGCATTGATCCGCGGGATCAGGACAGGCGGCGGCATTTGGCGGCTGCGGCCCTTGGATGCCAGCAGCATGGTCACCGCGAGCGGAGAGAAGGCGTCTGCCGCGATGCCATACACGGTGTCCGTGGGCATCACGATGCACTTCTTTTCGCTGATGGCGCGCTGCGCGTGCTGCAGCCCTTCAGCCCGCTGGTCATCGGAAGTGCAATTGTAGGTTGTGGTCACAGCGCTATTCTTTCACTCGTTGGGAGCGGTCTCTGCCAGCACTGCGCTCGTGGCACGTTCCTTGCCGTTGAGGTCAAAGTGCGTAGTAATTTCCTGCCAGTGGCCGGCGCGTCGCAGCATGCCGGAGATCCACCCGGCCTGGACTTCCGCGTGTTCCATGACGAAGTAGCCCCCGGGCTTCAGGAGGCGGGCCGCAGAGGCGGCTGCCGCCGTCGGAAGTTCCATCCCGTCCGCTCCCCCGCCGTACAAAGCTTCGGGGGGATCGTGCAGGGCCACTTCGGGTTCGTTGGGGATGGCTTCGGCCGGAATGTAGGGCGGGTTGGAAACGACGGCGTCAAAGGTTCCGTTGTGCTCGGGCAACGCGTCCCGGAGATCGCCTTCCACCAGCGTGACACCCATTGGTTCCAGGTTGCCGGCGGCCCAGGCGTGGGCCAAGGCGCTGAATTCGACGGCGTAGACGTCGGCCCCCGGGACCTCGTGCGCGATCGAACCGGCGATTGCGCCCGAACCCGTTCCGAGGTCCACCACTTTCGGGGCGGACACTCCCGCCAGGTGGTCGATCACCAACTGCACCACGGACTCAGTTTCGGGCCGGGGAATGAAGACGCCGGGTCCCACGCGCAACTCCAGGTGGCGGAAATAGGCGACGCCGGTAATGTGCTGCAGCGGCACGCGTCCGGCACGCTCGGCAACCAAGGCGGCGTAGCCCTCCGGTGCCGGCGAATCGCCAAGGAGCAACGCACGCAGGCGTCCAAGGCCCACGTTCAGGAGGTGGTCGGCAAGGAGCTCGGCGTCCACCCGCGGGGTTGGGACACCGGCGTCGGACAGGATGGCGGCAGCCTCGCGAACAGCGTCCGCGAGGCTCTGGCCAGGGTAGAACGGCATGGCTTGGGCTACCGGCTTTACTCGCCGATGGCGTCAAGCCGCGATTGCTCGTCCATTTCGATCGCCGACTGGATGACTGGTTCCAGGTCGCCGTTCATCACGGCGTCCAGGTTGTACGCCTTGTAGCCGGTCCGGTGGTCCGCGATGCGGTTTTCCGGGAAGTTGTACGTGCGGATGCGCTCGGAGCGGTCCATGGTACGGATCTGCGACTTGCGCTGTTCGGAGTTCGCTGCGTCGATCTGCTCCTGCTGGTGGGCAAGGAGCCTCGCCCGCAGGACACGCATGCCGGCTTCACGGTTCTGCAACTGCGACTTCTCATTCTGCATGGCCACCACAATGCCCGTGGGCAAGTGGGTGATGCGTACCGCGGAGTCGGTGGTATTCACGGACTGGCCGCCCGGCCCCGAGGACCGGTACACGTCGATCTTGAGGTCGCTCTGGTTGATCTCGAGTTCTTCGGGTTCATCGACTTCCGGCAGCACCAGGACGCCGGCAGCAGACGTGTGAATGCGTCCCTGCGATTCGGTCACGGGAACACGCTGCACGCGGTGCACGCCGCCTTCGAACTTCAAGCGGGCAAAGACGCCTTCGGCGGGATCGTTCGAGTTGCCCTTGATGGCGACGGAAACGTCCTTGTACCCGCCCAGGTCGGACTCGGTGGCGGAGATCATTTCCGTCTTCCAGCCGCGGGATTCCGCGTACCGCATGTACATGCGCAGCAGGTCGCCGGCGAACAGGGCAGCCTCGTCGCCGCCTTCACCGCCCTTGACTTCGAGGATCACGTTGCGGGCGTCATCCGGGTCACGCGGGATGAGCAGCCGCCGCAGCCGCTCCTGCGCCGCGGGAATCTGCTCTTCGAGCTGCTCCACTTCGGCAGCGAAATCCGGATCCTCGGCCGCCATCTCCTTGGCGGCTTCCATGTCATCGTTGAGCCCGCGCCACTTGTTGTACGCCTCCACGATGCCCTGGAGCTGGGCAGAACGCCGCCCCAACTTACGGGCTACGGATTGGTCGGCGTAAACAGCAGGATCGCTCAACTGTGCCTGGATGGCCGCGTGTTCATCAAGCAATCCCTGGACGGACTCAAACATTTTCAAACCTCTTTCGACTCGTACAAGTCTAATAACTGCGGCGGGTAGCTTCGTACAGCCCTTATCCGGCGTGCCCACCTCGGCCCCAATTGGCACACGTTGCGTCGGGCCAAGGATTTCCGTTAAAACAAGGACCGCTCAAAATATGCCGCCCAGGGAGTGCGTTCGATGACTCCCAACCTTCGCAAGCTCAGGTCGGGGCCCTCGTCATCTCTCTTATGGCCTGCCGGAGCCGGGGGGGGGGGGGGGGGGGGGGGGCTGGGGGGGGGGGGGGGGGGGGGGGGGGGGGGGGGGGGGGGGGGGGGGGGGGGGGGGCGGGGGGGGGGGGGCGGGGGGGGGGGGGGGGGGGGGGGGGGGCCCCCCCCCCCCCCCCCCCCCCGGCGTAGGGGCGGGGCCGGCATATTTTGAGCGGTTAGAGCACAGCTATTTGTCGTTGTCCGACTTTGCTCCAAGCGTCGTCTTCTGGACCTGCATGAGGAACTCGACGTTGCTTTGCGTTTCCCGGATCTTGTTGGTCAGCAGCTCGAGGCTCTGCTGCTGCTCCAGGCCGGAGAGGACGCGGCGCAGCTTCCACATGATCTTGACTTCTTCAGCCGAGAGCAGGTTCTCTTCACGGCGCGTGCCGGAAGCGTTGACGTCCACGGCCGGGAAGATGCGCTTGTCTGCCAATTGGCGGGACAGTCGCAGTTCCATGTTGCCGGTGCCCTTGAACTCTTCGAAGATGACCTCGTCCATCTTGGAACCGGTCTCCACGAGCGCGGTGGCAAGGATGGTGAGCGAGCCGCCGTTTTCGATGTTGCGGGCAGCACCGAAGAAGCGCTTGGGCGGGTACAGTGCTGCGGAGTCCACACCACCGGACAGGATACGGCCGGAGGCCGGTGCTGCCAGGTTGTAGGCACGGCCCAGGCGGGTCATGGAGTCGAGGAGGACCACCACGTCCATACCCATTTCGACCAGGCGCTTGGCGCGTTCGATCGACAATTCGGCAACCGTGGTGTGGTCGTCGGCGGGACGGTCGAAGGTGGAGGCAATGACCTCGCCCTTGACGGTCCGCTGCATGTCCGTGACTTCTTCCGGACGTTCGTCAACCAGCACCATCATGAGGTGGACCTCAGGGTTGTTGGTGGTGATCGCGTTCGCGATGGACTGCAGGATGAGCGTCTTGCCGGCCTTCGGCGGGGAGACGATCAAGCCACGCTGGCCCTTGCCGATCGGGGCCACGAGGTCGATGACGCGCGGGCCGATCTTCTTGGGGTCCGTTTCGAGGCGCAGGCGCTCGGACGGGTAGAGCGGGACGAGCTTCGCGAATTCGACGCGGTCCTTAAGCTCTTCAGGCGTCTTGCCGTTGACCGAGGTGACTCGGACGAGCGCGTTGAACTTCTGGCGGGAGGACTGCTGGTTGCGGTCTTCACCGTCACGCGGCGCACGGATGGCACCTACGACGGCGTCACCCTTGCGGAGGTTGTACTTCTTGACCTGCGCCAGGGAGACGTAGACGTCGTTGGCACCCGGGAGGTAACCCGAGGTGCGGATGAACGCGTAGTTCTCCAGCACGTCCAGGATGCCCGCCACAGGCAGGAGGACGTCGTCATCGGTAACTTCGACGTCGTCAACGTCGGGTCCCTGCGCACGTCCGCGGCGACGCTCGTTGCGGTCGCGGAAGCGGTCACTGCGGCTGCTGCCGTCACGGTTGTCCTGACCGCCACGACGATCGCTCCGGTCGTTCTGGTCATTGCGGTCGCGACGGTTGCGACGGCTCCGGCGGTTGCCGCCGTCTTCGGAGTCGTTGTTGTCCTCGCGGCGGTTGCGGGAGTTGTCGCGGCGTTCGCGCTGCTGCTGGTCACCGCTGTCGGCCTGTTCGCGCTGCTCGGAACGCTCAGCGCGGGTTTCGCGCTGCGGCTGTTCGGTGCGGGCTTCGCGCTGCTCGGTGCGGGCTTCGCGCTGCTCGGTACCACGCTGCTCGGTGCCGCGGGCTTCCGGTGCCGGCTGCTCGGCTGCGGGTGCCTCTGCAGTCTCGGCCGCGGGAGCGTCATTACGACGGCGGTTGCGCGTCCGCGGCTGGCGGCGTTCGGTTCCGGCTTCGGCTGCTTCGGGCGCGGCCGGAGCCTCAGCGGCGGGTGCAGAAGCGGCCTCGGCGGTAGCTGCGGCAGCTTCTGCTGCGGCAACGACGCCATCGCTGGTGGCACGACGGCTGCGGCCACGGCCGCGGCGCGGTGCCTCCTGGGCCGCAGCTTCCGGAGCGGCCTCGGTTGCGGGAGCGTTGCTTTCAGCCGGCTTTGCTTCAGCGGCAGGAGTTTCCTTGGGTGCGGCCGACTTTGCGGCAGCAGCCTTGGTGGGCGCCTTTGCCGTGGAGGTACCGGCACGGTGGGCGGAAATGGCGTTGACCAGGTCCCCCTTGCGCATACGGGATCCCCCGGAGATGCCCAGCTGGCTGGCAAGAGCCTGAAGCTGGGCGAGCTTAAGGCCGGCAAGGCCGCTGCTCTTGGTGGTTGCTGCCGTTGACGACTCGGCAGCAGAAGATGTGGTGTCCACAGCTGAAGCCAGCTCAGTGGTTTCTGTCACGAAGGATCCTTCCCCCTCGACGGCGTCCGAAGCGAGAGCCGGACGCGATGATTTGTTCCAGATTGCAGTTCAGATCTGCAACCATTGATTTCGGCCGTGCCTGATGGATTGTGGCCAACAGGGCCGGATACTGATCGTCTTCACTGGATCCAGTTGCCCGGACAGCCGACTGAATTTTCAGGAAACAGAGAGAGTTCTGCGGCACCTGAGACAGGCCGGAAGGAGACGGCACCGCCAGACGTTGGCACAGTTGACGAAAGGTACGGCGAAACCACCGAGATCCAAAATCAGGGAACTGCCCGCGGCTTTACCGCCGGTGCACTTCCACTCTAGCACCTTCAACGTCCACAGCCAGCGTCATCACGCGCCAATCAACATCCGGTGTGTTGGCCGAGGTGAATCCGTAGATGTGTTCGGTGATGGCATCGGCCTCAGCCGGGCCATTGGCCAGGACCATGACGGTGGGTCCTGCGCCCGAAACCACTGCGGCGAAACCTGCCGAACGCAAGGACGCGATCAGGTTGGCGCTGGGGCGCATGGCCTCGGCGCGGTAGCTCTGGTGCAGGTAGTCTTCGGTGCCGGGCAGCAACAACGCCGGTTGTGTGGTCAGGGCGTGGACAAGCAGTGCGGCCCGGCCCGAGTTCATGGCGGCGGCGTGGTGGCCGACGGAGGCCGGCAGAAGGCCACGGGCCGTCTCGGTGGAGAGCTCATAGTCCGGAACGGCCACCACGGGAACCACCGATGGCGCCACATCCGCGCGGGTGCTGCTGTACTGCTCGCTGTCCTGCCATGACAGCGCCAGTCCGCCGAAAATCGCGGGTGCGACGTTGTCCGGGTGGCCTTCGATTTCGCTGGTCAGCTGAAGGATCCAGTCGCGGTCCTGCCGGGCTTCTTCGGGCACCAGTGCATTCGCCGCCGTCACGGCGGCAACCACGGCCGACGCCGAGGAGCCAAGTCCGCGGCCATGCGGGTTCACGTTGTCCGCGATGATCTTCAGGCCGCCCCGTTCGAAGCCGAGGCGCGCCAAGGCCAGGTCGATGGCGCGGACCACCAGATGGGACGCGTCGCGCGGAAGGGTGTCTGCCCCCTCACCGGCGAGCTCGAACTCGAGCTCGCCGGTGGGCAGGGTCTCCACCGTCAAGGTGTCGTAGATGGACAGGGCCAAACCGAGGCTGTCATAGCCAGGACCCAGGTTGGCACTCGTTCCGGGAACCTTGACGGTCAGCCGCTGGCCTGCCGCGACGAGCGCACGATCAGTCGCGGTGGGCTGCGATGTTTCCACTCTTTACTTTTCTTCCAGTCCCAGTTCCGCTGCAACGGTGACGACGTCGTTCGGTACCTTGACCGGCTGGACATCGCTGCCGTCTTCGGTACGGAGGGCCCACTGGGGGTCCTTGAGGCCGTGGCCGGTCACCGTGATGACGATGGTCTTGCCCGAGGGCACCTCGCCTGCGGCGTGCTTCTTGATCAAGCCTGCGACGCCTGCTGCGGAGCCGGGCTCCACGAAGACGCCTTCCTTGGAAGAGAGCCAGCGGTGGGCGGCCAGGATTTCCTCGTCGGTCACTGCTTCAATGAGGCCACCGGACTCGTCCCGGGCTGCCACGGCAGTCTCCCACGAAGCCGGGTTGCCGATGCGGATAGCCGTGGCAATGGTGTCCGGTTCCGTGATGGGGTGGCCGGCAACAAACGGCGCAGCCCCGGCAGCCTGGAAGCCCCACATGATGGGGGTCTTGGTGGAAACCGCAGGCAGCGTGCCGTTGGCGGTCTCGAAGGGAGCCGAGTACTCCTTGTAGCCCTTCCAGTACGCGCTGATGTTTCCGGCGTTGCCGACCGGCAGCACGTGGATGTCCGGGGCATCGCCCAGGGAGTCCACTACCTCGAACGCACCTGTTTTCTGGCCCTGGATACGGGCCGGGTTCACGGAGTTCACCAGGAACACGGGGTAGGACTCGCCGAGCTTGCGGGCGATGTCCAGGCAGTTGTCGAAGTTACCGTCCACCTGCAGCAGCGTGGCGCCGTGGGCGATGGCCTGGCTCAGCTTGCCCATGGAGATCTTGCCTTCGGGCACCAGCACGGCGCACTTGAGGCCGGCAGCCGTGGCGTAGGCAGCCGCGGAAGCGGACGTGTTGCCCGTGGAAGCGCAAACAACTGCTTTGGCTCCGGCCTCCACGGCGGCCGTCATTGCCATGGTCATGCCGCGGTCCTTGAAGGAACCGGTCGGGTTCATGCCTTCGACCTTGAGGTACACCTGGGAGCCCGTCAGCTCGGAAAGCTTCTGTGCGTGGACAAGAGGAGTGCCGCCCTCGCCGAGGGTGATGACCTTCGTGGCTTCCGTTACAGGCAAACGATCAGCGTATTCGCGGATTACTCCGCGCCATTGGTGAGCCACTTAGACCCCTTCTACCCGCAGTACGGATGTCACAGAATTGATGACGTCAAGGCCCTTCACGGCCTCGACGGTTGCTGCGAGTGCAGCTTCGGATGCACGGTGCGTCACGATCTTCAGCTCAGCCGACTCAACCTTGGATGCGGAATCCCGATGGATCGTCTGGCGCATGATTTCAATGGAGACACCGTTCTCCGCGAAAATGTGGGCGATGCGTGCCAGGACACCGGCTTGGTCGGCGACGTCCAGGCCAATGTAGTAACTGGTGTTTGAGGCATCCACCGGGAGAGCCGGAACATGGCCCGTGGTGGTTTCGGTGCGGCCCGGCCCGCCAAGGACCAGCCGGCGCGCAGCGGAGACGAGGTCGCCCAGGACGGCAGACGCCGTGGGGGTTCCGCCTGCGCCCTGGCCGTAGAACATCAACTCGCCCGCGTTCTCGGCCTCGATGAAGACGGCGTTGAACGCGCCGCGAACTGCAGCGAGCGGGTGCTCGCGTGGCAACAGCGTGGGGTGGACGCGGACGGAGATGCCGCTGCCGTTGTCCGAGGCCTCGATCTTCTCCGCGATGGCCAGGAGCTTGATGACGAAGCCGGCTTCCTTGGCAGAAGCGATGTCCTCGGCGCTGACCTTGGTGATGCCTTCGCAGTAGACATCGTCCAGGGAGAAGCGCGTGTGGAAGGACAGGGACGCCAGGATTGCGGCCTTGGCAGCGGCGTCGTGGCCCTCGACGTCGGCGGTGGGATCGGCCTCCGCGTAGCCAAGGCGCTGGGCCTCGGCCAGGGCATCAGCGAACTGGGCACCCGTGCTGTCCATCTGGTCCAGGATGAAGTTGGTGGTGCCATTGACGATGCCCAGCACGCGCGTGATGCGGTCGCCGGACAGGCTGTCGCGGATGGGCCGCAGGATGGGGATGGCCCCGGCTACTGCGGCTTCGTAGGACAACTGCACGCCGGCCTTGTCCGCCTCTTCGTAGAGCGTGGGGCCGTCCTGCGCCAGGAGGGCCTTGTTGCCGGTGACAACGCAGGCGCCGTTCTGGATGGCCGTGAGGATCAGCGAACGGGCGGGCTCAATGCCACCCATGAGCTCGATCACGAGGTCGGCGTCCTTGACCAGGGTCTCGGCGTCCGTGGTGAAGAGCTCACGCGGCAGTTCCACGTCGCGGGGCGCGTCGATGGAGCGCACGGCAATACCGGACAATTCCAGGCGGGCACCGCTGCGGGCGGCAAGGGCTTCGGCGTCGTCAATCAGAATCCGCGCGACCTGGGCCCCAACGTTGCCACAGCCCAGCAGGGCCACCTTCAGGTTTCGCACTTCAGACATTCGCCACTCCCATGTCGCGGTTCAAGAGATCTTCTTCGGTTTCCCCGCGGACAATGAGCCTGGCGGCTCCGTCGCGCACAGCGACAACGCCAGGCCGGGCCAGGTAGTTGTAGTTGCTGGAGAGGGCCCAGCAGTAGGCGCCGGTACCCGGTACTGCGAGCAAATCACCGGCTGCCACATCCGCGGGCAGATATACATCTCTAACAACTATGTCGCCGCTCTCGCAATGTTTGCCCACTACGCGGGACAGCTGCGGAGCCGCCTCGGAGCCGCGGGAAGCCAAAACGGCCGAATAATCCGCGTCGTAAAGCACCGGACGGGCGTTGTCGCTCATGCCGCCGTCCACCGACACATAGCGGCGGGGATACGTAACGTTCTCCTGGCCCTCTTGCCCAGTTTCGGCATCCACGCGGACAGTCTTGAGGGTTCCCACCTCGTACAGCGTGAACGTGGTGCTGCCTACGATCGCCCGGCCGGGTTCGATGGAAATGCGGGGTGATGCGATGCCCAGTTCCGCACACGTGGAACGCACGACGGCGGCCATCGCCTCCGCGATTTCTGCTGCGGGGCGGGGGGTGTCCACCGGCGTGTAGGCGATTCCGTAGCCGCCGCCGAGATCGAGCTCAGGCATGACGATGGCGTACTTGGACTGCATGGCCGCCTGGAAGGCAAGGAGTTTCCTGGCTGCCAAGGCAAAGCCATCGGGCTCGAAAATCTGGGATCCAATATGGCAGTGCAGGCCCAGCAATTCAATGCTTGCGTACGAGGTTGCTGCTGCCACGGCCTCCTCGGCTGCGGACAGGCCCGCTTCCTCAGTTGAGTCACCGGCCATGGACAGGCCGAATTTCTGGTCCTCGTGGGCGGTGGCGATGAATTCATGCGTATGGGCATGGACACCTGGCGTCAGCCGAAGCATGACCTTGGCGGTTTCGCCGCGGCTGGACGCGATCTTGGCCACGCGTTCCAGCTCGTCGAGGCTGTCCACCACAATGCGGCCAAGCTTCATGTCCAGGGCCCTGTTGATTTCGGCATCGGACTTGTTGTTGCCGTGCAGGCTTAGGTTGCTGCCCGGCACCCCGGCACGCGCCGCGACGGCCAGCTCCCCGCCCGAGCAGGTGTCCAGGCGCAGGCCTTCGTCGGTAACCCAGCTGGCCACGGATGTGCACAGGAAGGACTTTCCGGCATAGTAGACGTCCACTCCCCCGCAAATGTCGACGAAGGCGGCGTCAAAGGCGTCCTTGAAGGCGCGTGCGCGCGAACGGAAGTCCGTCTCGCTCATCACGAAAAGCGGCGTGCCGAACTGCGCCTTGAGTTCGCTGACGGACAGGCCGTCGATGGTGACCTCGCCAGCGTTGTTCCGTTCAACCCCGGCAGCCCACATGGGTTCCTGCAGGGCATTGAGGTTTTCCGGTACTGCGAGCCACCCGGGGGCAAGCGGGGAGGAGTGTTCAGTCATGGTTCCCTACATCCGTTCCGGCGCCGAAACGCCCAGCAGTTCGAGTCCGTTGGCCAAAACCTGGCTTGTGGCGTCATTGAGCCACAACCGCGTGCGGTTGACGTCCTGGACGGGTTCATCGCCCTGCGGCGACACACGGCAAGCGTCGTACCAGCGGTGGTAAGCGCCGGCAATGACCTCGAGGTGGCGTGCCACGCGGTGCGGTTCGCGCAGTTCGGCCGCCTTGGCGACGATCGAGGGATAGCTGCCGAGGTAGGACAGCAGCTCGTTCTCGGTGGCATGGTCCAGCAGGGCGGCGTCAAAGACCGAACGGTCCACCCCGGCGTCGGCGGCGTTGCGGGCCGTGCCGCGCGAGCGTGCGTGGGCGTACTGGACATAGAACACGGGGTTCTCGTTGCTGTTCTTCTTGAGCAGCTCGGGGTCCAGCGTCAGCGGCGAGTCGGCGGGGAAGCGTGCCAGCGAGTAGCGCACGGCATCCTTGCCCAGCCAGGAAATGAGGTCCTTGAGCTCAATGATGTTGCCGGCCCGCTTGGACAATTTGGCACCGTTGACGGAAACCAGCTGGCCAATAAGGACCTCGATGTTCACCTCGGGATCGTCACCGGCACAGGCCGCGATGGCCTTAAGGCGGTTGATGTAGCCGTGGTGGTCGGCGCCGAGGAGGTAGATCTTCTCGATAAAGCCACGGTCCTTCTTCGAAAGGTAGTACGCGGCATCGGCGGCGAAGTACGTCGGTTCACCGTTGGCGCGGATCATGACCCGGTCCTTGTCATCACCGAAATCGGTGGTGCGCAGCCACACCGCACCGCCGTCGTCGAACACGTGGCCCTGCTCCCGAAGGCGGGCCACGGCAGCCTCGATCGCGCCGGCGTCGTGCAGTTCCTTCTCCGAGAAGAAGACGTCGAAGTCCACGCCGAAATCGCCCAGGGTGTTCTTGATGTCCACCATTTGGGCCTCGTAGGCCGCGGCGCGGATCACCGGAAGCGCGGCTTCGTCGGTCAATTCACGGATGTCCGGGTGGGCCTTCAGGACTTCGTCACCCAGTTCCATGATGTATTCCCCGGGGTAGCCACCCTCCGGGACACCGCGGCCGTGGAGCCGGGACAGCACGGAATTGGCGAAGACGTTCATCTGCGAACCGGCGTCGTTGATGTAGTACTCGGCCGTGACGTCGGCACCGGAAGCACGCAGCACCCGTGCGATCGCGTCCCCCAGGGCAGCCCAACGCGTGTGCCCGATATGCAGCGGGCCGGTGGGGTTGGCGGACACGAATTCCATGTTGACGATGTGGCCTGCGAGCGCCTGGTTGGTTCCGTAGGACGAACCGGCTTCCACGATGACCTTGGCGAGCGCTCCGGCGGCAGCGGCGTCCACCGTGATGTTCAGGAAGCCGGGACCTGCGATTTCCACTCCGGTCACTCCAGGTATTTCCTGCAGGCGGTTGCTGAGGATTCCGGCGAATTCCCGCGGATTGGTGCCTGCCTGCTTGGCCAGTTGCAGGGCGATGTTGGTGGCCCAGTCTCCGTGATCCCTGTTCTTGGGGCGTTCCACTCGGACGTCGTTGGGAAGGGCAGATTCCGCCAGGGCAATTTCACCGGCGGCTACGGCGTCCTTAAGGCAAGTGGATATGGCAGTGGAGAGTTCTTCGGGAGTCACGCATCTAGCCTACCGGGGGCCTGCAAAGACGCGGAATTTGGACGCCGCTATGTGGGTAACCTGCGCACAGCCGGGACACAGGAAAGGACTCCTGCCGGCACAGGCTGAACCATTACTCTGAATTCGACGTTGTTGAAGACGTAAGAGGTGGCCATGAAGTCATCAACGAATAACCGAACCCAGACCGATACACATCCCAGCAGTTGAATCTTGTCCAGACGAATCTTGTCCAGTTGAAACGAGCAGAACCATGACTACGCCACTCCGCAAGACCCTCTACGCCGGCTTCGCAGGCCTTTCCATTATTGGTACGGCCGCAGCGTGCGCGCCCAGCACGCAGGCACCTTCACAGACCTCCGCCAGCCAGAACGGCGGCCAGGAATCCACCACCAGTCCCAGCGCGTCGTCGGCTGCGTCCAGCGGCACCACCGGCTCCACCTACAAGGACGGCACGTACAGCGCCGACGGAACCTACACGTCGCCGAACGGCCAGGAAACCGTGGGCGTCGAACTGACCCTCGCCGGGGACAAGGTCTCGGCCGTCAACATCACCACGCACCCGTCCAACCCGAACACCAGGAAGTTCCAGGGCGAGTTCGCCAGCGGCATTGCCGCCCAGATCGTGGGCAAAGACATCGATGAACTCAACGTATCCAAGGTGGCTGGCTCCTCGCTGACCTCGGGCGGCTTCAACGACGCCGTCCAACAGATCAAGTCCCAGGCCAAGTAGCAGCCATGCCGCACCCGGGCTGGAGCACCTTCGGCTTTGAGGGCATCGGCACCCAGTGGGACGTTTCGACGCCGGAACAGCTCGCACCGGAGGTACGGAAGGAACTGCTCGGCACGGTCGCCGACTACGACCTTACGTATTCGCGGTTCAGGCCGGACTCCCTTGTCGCCGCGCTGGCCAAGGCACCCGGAACCATCATGCTCCCCCGGCATGCCGGCGAGTTGCACCGGGTTTACGCCGATCTGTACCGGCTCAGCGGGGGTGCCATGACGCCCCTGGTGGGCAGCAGCCTGAACCGTTTGGGCTACGACGCGGCGTACACGCTGGTTCCCTCGGGAACCCCCGAGCCCGCGCCGCGTTGGGAGGACGTCCTTGACTGGGACGGCACCACCATCGCGGCCAGGGATGCAGTGGTGCTGGACATAGGCGCAGCCGGGAAGGGACAACTCGTGGATCTGCTGGGCGGTGTGCTGCGCGGGGCCGGCCACACGGATTTCCTGGTGGACGGCAGCGGGGACATGCTGCATTCGGGCAGCCACGCGGTGACCGTGGCGTTGGAACATCCCTACAACTCCAAGCAGGCAATCGGAACCGTGGACCTGGAAAATGCCGCATTGTGTGCCTCCGCCGCCAACAGGCGCGCGTGGGGCGATGGCCTGCACCACGTCCTGGATGCGACCACGGGGCAACCCATCCAAACCACGGTTGCCACCTGGACCATGGCCGAGAATGCCCTGGCGGCCGATGCTTTGGCGACGGCACTTTTCATGGTTGAACCGGAAATGTTGGAAACCGTGTTCGACTTTTCCTGGCTCCGGGTTTTTTCGAATGGTGCCGCCACGTTCTCTGGCGGCTTTGAGGGGAGACTGTTCTCATGATTGCCGTTAAGTCGCGACTGGACACGTGGCTGGGCCGCTTCACCATGTACCGCCTGATCCTCTGGGTCCTGGGGATCCTGGTGGTGTACAGCCTGGTCCTCAATGTCCTGGGCTGGTTGACGTTCGGCATTCCCGAAATGCTGGTGCACCTGGCCTTGTGCCTGGGACTGACGTACGCCTCCAACCGCTTGTTGGCGCCGCTGTTCCGCACCCGGCCGCATTCAGAGTCCTCGCTCATCACCGGGTTGTTGCTCTACTTCCTGTTCTGGCCATCGTTTGGCGCCACGGACATGCTCGGGGTTGCCTTGGCCTGTGTCCTGGCCAGTACATCGAAGTATGCCTTGGCCTTCCGGGGCCGGCACATCTTCAACCCTGCTGCTGCCGGGGCCTTCATCACCGGTTTGACCGGGCTCAACATCGCAACGTGGTGGGCGGCAACCCCGGCCATGCTGTGGCTGCTGGTTCCGGGAGTGTTCGTGGTGCTGTACCGGACGCGGAAGCTCCTGATGGCCTCGGTGTTCCTGGTGGTGGCCACGGGCATCATCTTCGCTGAGCTGATCAGCCGCGGCATGACCGCGGGCCAGGCCCTGTGGCAGCCGCTGGCACAACGCCCCTTGTTGTTCTTCGTGGGCTTCATGCTTTCAGAGCCGCTGACCCTGCCTCCGCGCCGGTGGCAGCAACTGGCGCTTGCCGCCGTCGTGGGCCTAATCTTCGCGGTTCCGTACAACCTGGGCTTCGTTGCCAACTCCCCCGAACTGGCCCTGCTGGTGGGCAACGCGTTGGCGTTCTTCCCCGGCCAGCGCGGCGGCGTGGAACTGACGTTCAAGGACTCGCGGAAGCTTACGCCCGGAACCACGGAGTTCCGCTTCGTACCACGGCGGCCGGTACGGTTTGCGGCCGGGCAGTTCATGGAACTCAACCTCCCCCACTCGGGTTCGGACGGCAAAGGACGGCGCCGGGTGTTCAGCATCACCAGCGCGCCGGGAGCGCCTGAGGTGACCTTTGGAGTGGGAACTGCCGAACCGCTCTCCTCGGCGAAGAAATCGCTGCTTGCGTTGAAGCCGGGAGACCGGGTGGCCGGCACGGCCGTGGGCGGCGACTTCCTGCTGCCCCACGACGCCGGCAGGCCGGTCCTGCTGATAGCCGCCGGCATCGGGATCACGCCGTTCCTGTCCCACCTTGCGTCCGAGGCATCCAGGGACGCTGTGGTGTTGTACCTGGCAAAGAGCCGTGACGAGCTGGCTGCCTGCGAACAACTGGAGGCCTCGGGTGCCCACGTAATTGCCCGGCTGGCGGACGGTTCCACGCCTCCGGGGTTCATGCACGACGCCGGGAGTTCAAGGATCGATGCGGCGCGCCTTGCCGAGCTGGTTCCGGACATCAAGGACCGGGAAGTGTACGTCTCCGGGTCTCCGGCGAGCGTGGATTCGCTCAGGGCAGCCGCGCGGGGGGCCGGGGCACGGAAAGTGCATGTGGACTCGTTCGCCGGGTATTGAGGCGTGGAGGCCGCCGCGTGTTTGCCGAGGTGGCGCCCGGTTTTCCTTTGCACCGCGTGGGCTGCTAAGCTCTAGGACGTCCCACCGGCAACGGAGGGAACCCCGGTTGCCCTCGTAGCTCAGGGGATAGAGCGTCTGCCTCCGGAGCAGAAGGCCGTAGGTTCGAATCCTATCGAGGGCACAATGAATACCCCGCCAGCCAAGCTGGCGGGGTATTTTCATGTCCGTGCGGGCGCTCCGCCGGAGGGTTATAGGACAAAACGTGTGTAAATCCCGGGTGTGTCAGGCTCGTCCGGCCCATCCGGTGCGGTGCCAAAGGGGGTTATAGGACAAAACGTGTGTAAATCCCGGGTGTGTCAGGCTCGTCCGGCCCATCCGGTGCGGTGCCAAAGGCCTTCGTCGGGGCTGAGGCCG